>JBFFLJ010000052.1:0-8722 GCA_041554935.1 Candidatus Izemoplasma sp. | reverse complement strand
TGTACGTTTGAATCCATCACTTGACCCAGTGTGGTCGTGTTCAGGTATAAAATCTCCACATTTTGGTGCAAATGCTTCTGTTAATGCAAGTGCAATCTTCTCAATGGAATCTGATCCCCCAAATTTTATTGTCACTGCACTATTATCTAATGAACAGACTGTGTAATTATCTTTAATATCGTCCCAAGTCTGAGTTGAAGCTAACGGAATTCCTCCTTGGTTAGTTACAATATCTGCTCCATCTGTTGTTCTTAAGAACTCAATAAAAGCCAATGTTATATTTTTCTCAGTATCATTCTCATAATCATCTAATGCGCGGATCACATAATTGAATGGTCTTTTTAAACCGTATGTATCATTCATAACATTTACCATATTCGGTCTTACACCATTAAATTCTAATCCCTTAACTCGAGTATTTAAACTTGCCAAAGAAATAAATCCAATTCCATATTCATCTGTTTGCATAGATGTTAGGATTCCTGTGTTATCCTTAATTACAAAGCCATCCACCAGTAAACTGTCGTCTTCAGCTGCTTCTGAATATCCTATTCCTGACATAAATCCTGCTCGTGTCCCACTTGATGTGTCGCGTGTATAGACTGTAATATTTTTTGTACTATCCCATTGTTCATTGGTATTACAAGCACTAAGTCCAAATACTATTAAAATTGAAATAAGTAACATTATTGTTTTTTTCATTTTTTCTCCTCCATCTTCTTACACCAATATTATATCTAATCAATATTTCAAAATAATTTCTCATTTGTTAATAGTGTGTTAACAATCATCAACCTTTGATTAAAAAAAAGACTAATTTTTCAATTAGTCTTTTAAATCATTTTATATCCAATACCACGGACTGTTTTTATATACTCCGAATTTGGATCAACTTTCTCCCGTAATTTAAAAACATGTACATCAACAACACGAGAGTCACCATCATAGCTAAATCCCCATAAATTTGTTAACAACTGATCACGTGATAAAGCTTTTCCTTGATTGAGAACCAAATAAACAAGCAACTCAAACTCTTTTAATGTTAATTCAATTTTTTGGTCATCTTTAAATACTTCATAACTGCTTTGGATAATCTTTAAATCATTATAGAGTAAGATATCTTTTTCATTACCAATACCTTGGCGACGTAATCCAGCTTTAATTCTTGCGATTAATTCGCGAGGGCTGAATGGTTTAGTAACATAGTCATCAGCTCCAAGATCAAATCCTTGAATGACATTATATTCATCGCCCATTGCTGTCAACATTATAATATACGCGTTATTACCTTCATCACGGAGTTTTTTACAAATATCCATTCCGTTCATATTTGGCAACATCACATCTAATAAAATAACGTCATATTGCTTTGTCGAAGCTTTTTTATACCCTTCGAATCCATCAAGAGCAGTATCTACTTCGTAAGATAATTGTTTTAAATCGTATTCAAGCATTCGTTGAATTGATTGTTCATCTTCAATGATTAATATTCTAGGCATATGTCCACCTCCAAGATTATGATACCACAAGTTTTAAAGAATGTTATATGAAAACACAAACTTAACAAATATGTAACAGTGTTTTATTATTGCTCGAAAATTTCTGCTTCATAATCCATTTCATCATTGTAGTAAACATCATGAATGATATTGGTAACAATATTTGTGCAATGATCACCAATACGTTCAATATTTGATAGAATATCAACATATAATTCATCTTTCGTTTCATTATCATTAATGTTGTTCATACGCATTATATGGCGCTTTCTATTCTTAATTACTAGACGATTGATGACATCTTCTAACATTGTTACACGTTTCGCGAGTTCTTGATCGTGTTCATCAAATGCGTCTAAAGTAATTGCCAAAGTTTCTGTAATAATTTCATATAGTTTTTGTAATTCTGTATAAGCATCGGCACTTAGTTCAATTTTATTATCGTGGCGATATTCAAAGAATTGGAGTAAGTTGGTACAGTGATCACCGATACGTTCAAAATCACGAATGGTATCGACATAGGCTGCTTGTAAATGGGAAGAAGCTAAATCTAACCCACTTTGTGCAATTTTTACTAAGTAATCATGAGCCTTTTTGTCAATGGTGTCGAGCATTTCTTCTAGCTGCATTCCATTTTCAAATAATTTACGATCATTTTTGTATGAGAAATCAATTGTTGTTTGTAACATTTGTTGTGTAACGCGACCCATATTTTGAACAACAATCTTCGCACTTTCAAGCGCTAAAATTGGTGCTTCTTCGATTAGATCGTCACTTAATGAATCAACATCTACTTGAATCATTCCATCATCACCACGAATAATAAATGATACAACCCAAACAAGTTGTTTCACAAACCAAAACATGATAAAGGTGTTCATGACGTTAAATCCCATATGGGCATATGAGATAATTAGTTTATCATATGCACCGACTCCTGTGAATTCTCCAAAAGCCTGAACTAAAGCTGTGTATGGTCTTAAAAACATAAAGAATATAACAGACCCAAAAACATTAAATAACACATGAGCTAATGCTGTTCTCTTTGCTGCGACGCTCCCCCCAATTGAAGCAAGGATTGCAGTTACTGTTGTCCCTATATTATCACCAAACACAATTGCAACTGCACCAATTAATGGTATTTGCCCAGTTGTATATAATTCCTGTAAAATACCGATTGTTGCACTACTTGATTGAATAACTGCAGTTGTTACAGCCCCAGCGATAACTCCAAGAATTGGAACATCTGCAACATGATCTAATGCTGCTGCAAACTCAGGTAATCCTGCTAATTGTTTTAATGAACCTCCCATAACATCAAGTCCAAAAAACAACATCCCAAATCCAAGGAAAACACCCCCAAGTTGTTTGTATTTTTTACGACCAAAGAAAAAGATTAAGAAACTCCCAGTAGCCATAATTGGTAATGCATAATCTGTTATTTTAAGCCCCAATAAAAACGACGTTACTGTCGTACCGATATTAGCCCCTAAAATAATACCAACTGCCTGAGGTAATGTCATTAACCCAGCACGAACAAGTCCAACAGTAAGTGCCGTTGTTCCACTACTTGATTGAATTAATCCTGTAATTATAATCCCAATTAATACCCCGAATATTGGTTTGCTTGTCGTCTTTTCAATAATAACTTTAATTTTATTACCTGCTAATGCCTTTAAAGAATCTCCCATTAAACTGATTCCAAATAAGAAAATTCCAAGCCCACCAACAATTTCAAATATTGTTTGTTGCCAATTAATATCAGATGCTGATATTGTATCAACTAATAAAAACATGTTGTACCTCCAATTGTTAAAATAATATTAATTTCCAACAAAAATATAACACAATTATTATCCGATTGAAATATAAGAACTAAAAAAATACAATAACTTTACAAAACCTTAACAAATAAAAAAGAATCAAATTAATGATTCTTTATATTCTTTCGCGAGTTGGTCCGCATCTGCAAGAAGGAGTTTGGTACGTTTCCACGTTCCTAAGTTCGCACCACATGCTAAACGGTGTCCACCACCATCGTATTTATTTGCTAATTTATCAATTCCAGGACCTTTACTTCTGATACGTGCTCTAACAGTATCATCTTCGTATTGTGCAAACAAAATCCATATTGGACAATCTTTAAATACACCTAGCTCATTCACCAAGCTTGTTGCTTCACCAAGTGACACTTTAAACTTTTTAATGTGTTTTGGTAAGATACTAAAATACGCCACACCATTAGAAGTCTTTTTGTAATTTTGTAAAAAGTATCCTCTAAATCTTGTCATTTGGTCTGTTCGTTCATCTAGATAACGATAGATTTCTTCTGTTTCTAACCCGTTATCATATAGAACTGCAACATTTCTAAACGTATCACCATTTACACCGGTATATTTAAATCTCCCGGTATCTGTCAAAATTCCAAAGAATAAAGCTCTCGCTCCAACTTCTGTCATTTTTAACACATCTTGGAACATTAAAAATAGATCCAATATGATCAAAGCAGCTGCCGGACGAGAGGTATCAACATAATCGATATCGCCAAAATCCTGGACAGGAATATGATGATCGATTTTAATCACTTTATCACAGTGATTAAAACGTGAATCACCGATACGATCACTGTTGGCGGTGTCGACAGAAATTGCCAAAGCGCCATCAAATACCTCATCCTCTAATGTCTCAGGAACACCGATAAATGTAGTAAAATAGCTTGATTCTCCTGCGACATGAACTTCCTTATTAGGCCAAGTTGTTTCAATGATATTTTTCAAACCAAACGATGTCCCAATACAGTCACCGTCCGGTCTTGCGTGTGGGAATATAATAATTTTTTTAAACTCTTTAATTGTTTCATAAATCTCCGTTAATTTCTTGTGATCCATTTATTTTCACATCCTCTATTAGTTGATCAAAGTCTTGCAAGACTTGATCCACGTCGTCAAACGACGTTATTGTACATCCACATGCCAAAGCATGTCCTCCACCACCATATTTTCGTGCAATATCTACGATAGAATAGCGTTTACTGCGAAACTCGCATAAAACCTCATTCTCTTCATTCAACGTGAAATTAGCCCAAATTTCGACATCTTTGATGTCCCCCATTTGGTTTACCATTGCTCGCGACACTGTGAAGGTTGTTACCCCATATTTATCTTTCACACTTAAATCATTTTTCATGTATGCTACACGGTTTTTTGTTAATCTAAAATTATTAATAAAATATCCTTTTAATTTCTTAAAGTTTAAATCTTCCGTATATAATTGATGATAAACATGTTGAATATCCGCTTTTCTTTCTAGCAACTCAGATGCAATTCTAAATGTCTTTGCATCAGTGTTAGGGTACTTAAATCGTCCACTATCTGTCACAATTCCTGTCAGTAATCTAGTTGCGGCGATTTCATCAATTTCCAACTCATATGTTAAAGCAAACTCAGTTATAATTTGTGCGCTTGCAATAACAGTTGAATCAATATGAACTGTGTCACCACAATCAGCTGAATTTAAATGATGATCAATAATTAATACATGATCACTTAATTCAAAACGATGATCACTTACCAAATGTTTCACACTAACATCAATAATAATTGATAGTGCATTATTAAACATCGTATCATCTATAACATCAACTTCACCTAAAAAAGCAAAAGTATTTGTATCACCTACGGCAAATACTTGTTTTTGAGGAAAGTTCACTTCTATAATACGCTTCAATCCCAATTGTGAACCATACGCATCTCCATCAGGATTGATATGGCGATGAATAATAATTGTTTGATATTTATTTATCAAATCCATAATCTCTTTATACATGTAATCACCCCAGATTAACAGTATATTATACCATAAACTTATTTAAATTTATATAAATTTAAATAAAAAAGGCAACTGAAAACAGTTGCCTTTCACCGCTATTTAATGCGATTAGTATATCAAAATTGGATGAGCTATTTAGTTCTATACTAATCTAATAAGTTGTCTACTTCAAAATATTCAAAAACATATGAGTAAAATTGAATATAAATTTTTAATTGGTTGGATAAGTTCGATGTGTACTAAACCAAACTGAATCTTTAAATAACGTTGTGTTGTCAGTTCCAGTAATTGTGTATGTTGTTCCATTTGATGCAATAACTATCGTTCCACTAACACCAGTAGCGTAAATATTATCTGTTTGAGCAAACATACGATCTAATGAATCTTGAGGAGGAATTCCGTATCCGTTTTCACCATCATCGTCATCAGGGAAATCAACACATAAAATAATATCTGTAGGAGTAATCGCATTTAACAATAAATCCGTACTAGCTGTCCCACTACCATGATGTCCTGCCTTTAATACATCAATATGTGTTAACTCATCACTCATAAACGCTTCTGCATTCTCTTCTGCGTCACCTGTAAACAAGAATGTGTTATCGCCATGTTGTAGCATGACAACAATACTATTTTCATTGTCATTTGTTGTATCTTCACCATCATAATGTCCAGTATCAACCACAGTCAAAATCAAATCACTCATGATTGTATAGTATGGTTGACATAAATTGCTTGAATTTAATGCATCATCCCCACTACAAACAAGCGCAGCAGTTGTCCCACTCATTTCACTGTCACGTAAAGCAATATATTCACTAGTTGTTATGGTTGATTTTTCATATCCAAAATCAAGGACACGTTCTACTTCAAATGAATTAAAGATTCCTGCTTGTCCTGACAAACCAATAAATCCACCAATATGATCCGCATCAGGATGTGTCGCAATAATTAATTCAATGACTCCGTCATCAACGTAATTATTTAAATATGGTACTAAGATATTTGTTCCAACTGATTTTAATCCAGCATCAATAACAACTTCAAAATCACCACAATCAATTAAGATTGAATCTCCCATTGAATCAATATCAATGAAATGAATACTCACATCAGTACAAGCATCAGGATATAGTACTTCATCAGCATCAACTACAACACCTGTCTCTGTTACAACAACAGCACGCAATAAACTACGCACTTTACTATCGTAATCTAATGTATATTCAATAAAATATACACCAGGCTCTCTAGAATCTACATCACCAACAACTGTTACATATGAACTAATGTCTGTTCCATTGTCATCCGCTATAAACCCTAATTCCAAATAGGTTTCTGCAGTAGTAATCTCAATAATATTATCGCCAACTAAAGCAAATTCAACATTACCAGCCACTCCTGGTTCTAAAATACAGCCACTTAAAGATAAGGCCAAAGTTAGTGATAAAACTAATAATAATAATTTCTTCATATTAATCACACCTTTCATATATATTTTATCACAGTTTAAATAAATATTATAGAAATCAATATAAAAAACACCGCTAATTCAGCGGTGTTTTAAATTAATTTAAATACTTAATTAGTCTACTGTATGAGTACCAATGTAAGTAAAAGTGTCTTGAGGATAAACTACCCATTCAGCCTCAGTGAAGACAGTATTAGGAGCTGTAACTGAAGAAGCACGAACTAACGTGTACTCTGCAGTGGTACCAGTAAGAACTGTCCAATAAGTACCAGGATCGACTCCAATTTCACCAATAACGTCAACTGTAGTACCATTCAATGCTAATTCAACAGCGTCATCACCATTGTAATAAGTAATTGATGAAGTAGCATCGCTTTCATCAGAAATTCCAGCAACAGCACTTGAATTAGAAATTACAAATACATCTCCAGCAAGGATCGTATATGAACTTAAATCAAATGTGTAAGACGCTTCTGTAGCTCCACCTGAATATGTATTAACAGCATATCCAGTCATAACTACATCAAATGCGTTAGGGTTATAAATTTCAATTGCTTTATTATTTGAAGAACCTTCAATATATTCACTAATGAATAACGGAAGAGCAGGAGGAGTTTCCGCAGGAACTGCAACAACAAAGTCAACAGTTTCTGTCACAGTACCAACTGTAACAGATGCAGTTAAAGTAACGCTTCCAGCAGGTTCACCAATTGCAGGTCTTGTAACAACACCAGCAGCAGTAATTACTGCAGCATCATCTGTTGCCCATGAGATAGTAGCATTATAATCAGCATTTGCAAGAGGTAAGTCAAGATCTACTATAGTACTTTCTACAACTTCTAAAGCACCTTTTGCAGCTAACATATTTTGAGCTTCTGTTAATGCAGGTAATTGAACATTAACAACACGTGTGTGATCATGATCAATATCCATTACTGTAAATGTTGCAACAACTGTATCACCTATAGCATAAACATCTTTGAAATATGGAGCATATGTGTCTATATTGAATTTTAAGTCTCTTGTAGCTGAACCATTAAAGAACACATATCCATAAGTATCGAAAGATTTTACTGTCAATGTAGTTGTATAAACTAACATATCAGCAAATGCATCTGCGATAACAGCAACATCTGTTTCAGTGTCAACAATGATTGCATTGTCATGATCAATAATTTCAACTAAAGATCCACTGTCTATTTGACGTTTATTATTAGAGTTGCTTGTATAAGTTTCTAATTCTCCACGAACAACAACTTTATCGCCAATAACAGCACCAGTAACATCAAAGTCAACATAGATTGCTTCACCAGTAACTGGATCTTGAAGAACAACTTCATTGTCACCCCATGTTAGGTATGTACCAATAACAATACCTTCAACTAATAAAATAGGACCATCAGTTTCAGCTAAAGCTTCAGATACAGTTAATGGAGTTAAAGCAAGTGCATCTTTTAATATTAAATCAAAAGTTTTAACTGCAGTAGTGGTAGTTCCAACTGTAACTGTTAATGTAAGAGTTACTGTTTGATCTGCACCTTCAGGCAATGTAACGACACCGTCAGTAGTTACAGCAGTTTCGTCAGAAGAAGCCCAAGCGAATGTTGCACCAAAATCAGTGTTCTCTGCAGGTAATGTAACATCATCAATAACGAAATCAATATTACCAAGATCAACATTTGCAGCAGCTAAATTAGCTTTTTGTTGATCAGTTAATGCACCAATTTCAGTAACAGCACCCGGAGTATTTACACTGAATCTATATCCGGAAGGTGATGATGCATAATAGTCGTAAACGATAGCATCAATAGTTATAAGTTTACCCACTAACGCTTTAATTTCAGCAATTTTAGCATCTGAACCTGATTTGTAATATACTTCCATTTTATATAAATTTAAATCTGTATCATACCAAGATAAAAAT
>JBFFLJ010000051.1:0-8768 GCA_041554935.1 Candidatus Izemoplasma sp. | reverse complement strand
GTATACCAACAATCAAGTGTTCCAAAGGAAAACGAAGCTGAAAAACGCCTTCCTAGTACGGAGGAAGAACAGGACCAAGATAGCGTTGTAATGTAAGAAAAAGGACACGAAAGTGTCCTTTTTTAGTTGCAAATTATGTGATTATTGATATAGTGACCATATTAATATGGTACATTAAATTCTGGTATCATAGAAATACCACCAACAACGTTAACTACGTTATAACCCTGTTTTGACAAATAGTCTGTGACATAATAACTTCGTTGACCTGTGTGACAAATAATAAAGTATTGTTGTGTTTGATCGAGCAAGGATTCAAAATGAGTTAAAAGTGTTTTCATTGGGATAAATAGGCAATCGGGGATTTTACAGATATTAACTTCGAAAGGCTCACGAATATCAATAATGTTAATTCGATTTATGGCATTTAGGGCGAGTAATTTTTCTGCATATATGTGTTGTAAGCCTTGAAAATCTTTGAACATAAACGCACCTCCATCTAAATTCTTCTTCATTATAACGTAAAGAGGTAATTTTCTTTGACAATTCGCATATTTTATGTATAATTGTTTTGTATACTAATCAATTTGGAGGTCTTAACATGGTAAAAGAAATGTGCTATAAACTGAATAAAAGCAGTATGTTATATAAGAGATTAATGTCGAAACACTTAGAGCGTTTGGATATAACATATTCACAATTAATGGTTTTAAGAGTTGTGAATCAAGAACCAGGGATTACAGCAAAAGAAATTTTATTACAAATGGATACAGACAAAGCTACACTATCAGGAGTATTGGCTAGATTAGAACGTAACAATTATGTATACAGAGTTCAAAACGATAACGATAAACGCGTTCAAAATATTTTTGTGAGTGATGGTAGCGAGGAACTTTGTAATGAAGTAAGCTTGATTGAACAAGCTTGTATCTCAGATTTGATTAAAGGAATTTCTGATGAAGAAGCAGAACATTTCTTACTTGTGCTTGATCGTTTCATTGAAAATCAAGTTAAAAAAATTGAAGAAAAATTTTAAAAAATGATTGGAAATATTTCCAATCTTTTTTTTAATTATAATGTGACATTTTTTGAAAAATTGTTACAAAATAATTGCCTAAATAGGCTTTATTATTATCTATAATATGTTATAATCAAATTAGATTTTATAGAATGGGAGAACAAAAAATGGCAAATATTTTAAAAGATTTATCCATGTTAAATGCTATTCCAGGTAATGAGCGCCAAGTACGTGAGTATATGGCAAAATATATGGAAGACAAAGCAGAGGTTTCTTTTGATAATTTAGGTAGTATTATCGGTACAAAAATTGGAAACGAAAATGGTCCTAAAATCATGTTAGCTGGACATATGGATGAAGTTGGATTTATCGTGACAACTGTCACAGATGAAGGGTATGTGAAGTTTACAAGTGCTGGTGGCTGGTGGTCACAAGTTATGCTTGCGCAACAAATGACAATCACTGTTAATGATGGTAGTGAGATTCGTTGTGTCATTGGAGCCAAAGCACCGCATATTTTAACTCCTGAAGAACGTGCAAAACCTGTTGATATGAAAGATATGTATTTAGATTTAGGTGTTGATAATAAGGATGCTGTATTAGCTTTAGGTGTTAAACCTGGCGATATGATCACTCCTTTTATTGAATTCAAAGAAATGTCAAATGACCAATATTTATTAGGTAAAGCCTGGGACAACCGTGTTGGTTGTGCTTGTGCAATGGAAGTTTTAAATAATGTTAAAAAACATGATAATGTATATTATGCAGTTGGAACAGTTATGGAAGAAGTGGGATTACGTGGAGCGCATACTGCTGCTGCAAAAATCCAACCTGATATCGGAATTGCATTAGATACAACAATTGCCTATGATTTTCCTGGTGGCGATAAATCAACGAAATTAGGAAACGGTGTTGGAATCATGGTAAAAGATAGTAGTATGATTGGACATAAAGGGTTAAGAGATTTTGTTGTTGCATTATGTGACAAAGAAAATATCCCATACCAATTAACATATCTAGAACGTGGTGGAACAGATGGTGGAGCGATTCATATGTCAGGAATTGGAGCACCAACAATTGCTTTATGTTTACCAGTTCGTTATTTACATTCTCATACATCAATTGTTCATAAAGGTGATTATGAAGCAATGTTAAAATTAGCAACATTACTTGTCGAACGTTTAGATGCAGAAACAGTAAAACAAATTACATATCATTATTAAAAGGCCTATCAAGGCCTTTTTTATCAAGGTGGTGAAAAGATGAGAGTAATCGCAGGAACATATCGAAGTCGGATTATTGAAGAAGTTGGGACGGAACTTACAAGAGAAACCAAGGACCGTGTTAAAGAGTCTGTTTTTAACTCAATCACGAGTCATTTAGCGGAAGCTGTTGTTTTGGATTTATTTGCCGGCAGTGGTAGTTTGGGAATTGAAGCGATAAGTCGTGGTAGTAGTCATTGTGACTTTGTTGATAATCAACATCAAGCGTATCAAACGATAACTAATAATGTCTTGGCATTAAAAATACAGCATCAATCGTATATAACTCAACAAGAATATACAACATTCTTACAGACAACAAATAAATCATATGATATCATTTTTTTAGATCCACCATATAAAATGGATGTTCTTGATTCTATTGTTTCATTAATTGCGATACGAAACTTATTGTCTAAAAGTGGAGTTATTGTTTGTTTGTATGATAAATTAAATCAAATAAAAGAAGAAAACAATGGTATAATAGTAGATAAGAAGAAAACAATTGGTATAACTAATGTATCATATTTGAAATGGGGTATATAAATGAAAAAAGCTGTTTATCCTGGTAGTTTTGATCCAATTACGTATGGCCATATGGATATTGCGATTCGCGCTTTAAAAGTATTTGATCGGTTGGTCATCTTAATTAGTGATAATCCTCATAAAAGTGTATTATTTACAGCTGAAGAACGAGTTGAATTAGCACGACTTGCTTTGAAAGACGTTATTGATCGTGTTGATATTGAAGTATCGTATGATTTAACTGTTAATGCGACCAAAGAACTTGGAGCAACGCATATTATTCGGGGACTTCGCGCTGTCACGGACTTTGAATATGAATTTCAATTAACGCATGCGAACCGTGTCTTAGATCGAAACATTGATTCGGTTTTCTTTATGACAGATAACAAGTATTCGTTTTTATCAAGCACAACAGTCAAGGAAATCGCCCTATTTAATGGGGAACTTTCCCATTTTGTTCCACCTTTTGTAAAAGAGACGCTAATTGAGAAGGTAAAACAACTTAAAAAATAAATTTGTTTTTTATATGTATATCTGTTTACCTTTATTTATAAAAATGTTAATATAGTGTTGGTGATAGATATGGATGAAAGAGAAAGAATTTTCGCAGAGCTTCGAAAAAATAATATTCGTATTACAAAACAACGTCGTGCCATTATTGATGTCTTAGAAGGAAAACATTTAACCATCCAAGAGATCTATAATGATTTACGTAAAAATGGGTATCATAATCTCGGAACTGTTTATAATAATATTGATTTTTTATTGGAACATAAGATTGTGACACAAATATTTATCAATGGGAAAAAACATTTTGATTTGACGATTGATGATCAAAGTCATAATGCTGATTCTCATATTCATGTCACATGTCGTGTAAATAACAATATTATTGAAATCAATGATCCAAAAATCTTTGATATGATTCGAGCAAATGAAATATTTAAAGATTTTAATATTTCAAAATTACAGCTCGTTGTGGAAGGGACTTGTGTTCATTATGAAAAAGAAACTTGTAAAAAAGATGGGGCATGTTTTATTAAAAAACTAAATAAGGCGAAATAATCGCCTTTTTTTTATTCAAAAACTTGTTTAGAACACTATTTAGAAAAATTACAATTCTCTTTGATTTCTGGTCTTTTCTTTACTATAATGCACATAGGAGTGATGAGTATGAATATAACTGATTTAAGTAAATTAGAACATGGAACAATACTACGCTTTGAACATATAGATAAAGAATTTACCAAACGATTAATGGATTTGGGTATTTATGAGGGAGCACATGTCATATTGCTTAACAAACTATCATTTAATCGTTTGTTTTTAATTGAAGTCGATGATATCGAAATCTGTTTGCGCAAAGAAGATGCGAAAAAGATTGAGGTGAAACGATGATTTTTTTACTTGCTGGGAATCCCAATGTTGGGAAAAGTACGTTTTTTAATTTTATGACTCAATCACATGTGCATGTGGGGAATTATAGTGGTGTTACTGTTGAAAAGCGTGTTCATCACGTTAAAAATTATGAAGGCGCAAATTTGGTTGATTTACCTGGAACATACAATGTTTCTCCAAATAGTGAAGATGAAGGAGTTGTGACATATTCGTTATTGAATGAGTCATATAAAGGGATTGTAAATATCATTGATAGCACTCATATAAAACGAAATTTACATTTAACAATTCAGTTGTTGGAATTGGGGATTCCAACTTTGCTTGTTTTCAATTTGAAAGATGCCCTTCAAAATAATGGGTATGTTGTAGATACTGAAAAGATATCTACTTTATTGAAAGCTAATGCAATTAGTATTTCCGCAAAGGAACGTAAACCTGAAGATCAAAAAATGATTGCTGAGGAATTAAAAAATATTCGTGCATTTAAAGGGATTGAACTAAATTATCATCCGATTATTAAATGGGGACTTCAGAGAATTCATGATTTATTACGATACGATACATTTCAAGTTAAAAAGAAGTGGATTGCGTTACAATTATTAGAGGGAAACGAAGGGATTTATCAATATTTAGATTTGGTGAAAGAAGAACGAATTCGCCAAGTTATTGTTGAAGTAGAAGAACGCATTATTAGTGAGAACGTTGCTTTATCATTAAAAGGAGCTATTTTTAATACAAGACGTGAGTTTATAAAAACAATTTTTGAAGAGTGTATGATTAAAGTTGAAGAAAAAGAACATTCAAAATACTTTAATCAAAAGATTGATCGTTTTATTACCCATCCGGCGTATGGAATCCCAATCTTTTTTGTAATTATGATGACAATTTATCAAATCAGTTTTGGGAATGTTCTTGGACTGGGTAATTTACTGACAGGGTATTTTGAGTGGTTTTGGCAAAATATTGTTATTGTTTATACAGGGGCTTTCTTAGATATCATTGGAATCAGTGGCTTTATGTATGGCTTAGTTGTTGATGGGATATTAGCTGGTGTTGGTGGTATTTTAGTCTTCTTACCACAAATCATTATTTTGTTTTTCTTACTTGCAGTGATGGAAGGAACTGGCTATATGGCTCGCGTTGCGATTGTTATGGACAGGTTCTTAAGTCGCTTTGGATTTAATGGGAAAAGCATTGTGCCAATGATTACAGGGTTTGGTTGTACTGTTCCGGCGATTATGGCGACAAGAACAATCGCTGATAAAAAAGAGCGGTTATTAACGATTTTGACATTGCCGTTCATATCATGTAGTGCAAGATTACCAATTTATGTTATCTTTGTTAGTTTGTTTTTTGATCAGTATCGCGCATTGGTGATGTTTGGCATCTATTTTCTAGGAGTGTTTGTGACATTACTGAGTGCAAAATTGTTGAACTTATCTTTTTTTAAAGGGGAAGGCAGTAAATTTTTATTAGAATTACCACCTTATCGTATGCCGCAATTACGAACGGTATTGTATCAATCTTTGGAAAAAGCGAAACGTTTTGTTAAAAAAGCGGGAACCTTTATCTTGGTTGGTTCTATTATCTTATGGCTCTTAAGCAATAATGGCTTTGGTGGAATTGGTGTTGATCCTGAAGATAGTTTCTTGAGTGTTTTTGCAGGATTTATTGCCCCACTATTTAGCCCTCTTGGCTTTGGTTCTTGGCAAGCAACAAGTAGTTTAATCAGTGGATTTTTAGCTAAAGAAGTCGTTGTCAGTAGTTTGAATATCTTATATAGTGGCAATATCGCAGCCGGATTTACTACAGTTAGCGCTTTAGCATATGTTGTTTTTGCATCGTTATATATTCCATGCATTAGTACTGTAGCAACGATTAAAGCTGAAACAAGAAGTGTTAAATGGACATTGTTTAGTATCGGATACCCATTTGTTGTTGCATATATGGTTGCTTTGACGATTTCACTTATCGCGAGAATATTCATATAAAAAAAGAGCCAATATTTGGCTCTTTTCTGATAAATGAGGTTAGATGTTATTATTCGAAATCATCGTCTAAATCGTCATCGTCTAGATCGTCATCGTCTAAATCGTCATCGCTTGCAATGTCAGGGTTATTTGCTGCTTCTTTAACCAAAGCTTCAAATAAATCTTTAATTTGTTGTTTTCCTAAGAATGGTAATAATGATTGTGTTCTCATGTCTTTAATTGTTCCATCTTTTACTTTGTTATAGATTTTCTCGATTGTTGTTTGTGACACGAATGGGAATGTGTATTTTAATGATTTTATGTCGCCTTTTTCGATTAAGATATCAACGATTTCGTCTAAATCTTTTTCTTCTAAAAACGGGAATAATACAACTAATTTAACTCCTTTTACTTCGCCATTGATAATTTTGTGTGCTAAATCTTTAATTTCTTCATTTTCCATAAATGGTAATAAACTTACAAGTTTCATAAATTTTTCTCCTTTTTAATTTTCTATTTTTTTTATTGCTTCACGACTCTTAGTACCGAATAGTGAATTACTGTAGAAATAACTGATTGTAATATATTTTTGTTTGTCCTGATTGTGTTTCATTGTTCCACTCCTTATAATTTAATATGGAGTTGATAATTGTATTTGCCGTTTCGATGATGATTTTGGGCGGTTTTTCGTTCAGAGATTGATAATTGTGAATAAATTAAATTCAGATTATAATCAAACTTATCTGAGAAAATCACACCTAGAAGATATGTACGTTCTTTTTTACTTAGACAATGCCATAACTCTTGAACTGTAATATCGATTGTACCACTGATGATCTGTTCGATAATACGAGTGCGTTCATGATTGTTTAGTAGGTAAAAGATTGTATCAATTTCTTTTGTTTTTTGTTGCAGGAATTTTGAAATTACAGCTTCTCTCGGATATTGTTGGAGTAACAGTTCATAATTATCAGAATCAATTTCCGCGTTGTCGAGTAAATAATCGATTGTGATATTAAGAAGTTGTGTTAACTCGAACATGATTTCGATTGAAGGAATGCTTTTGCCGTTCTCCCATTTACTTACTGCTTGATGGGTGACATATAATGCTTCGGCAAGTTCGTTTTGTGTCAGGTTGTGTTCTTTTCTTTTACTAGCGATTTTGTGACCGATTTTTTCTAAGTCTAACATCTTTTACCTCCTTTATGACTCCATTGTATGATAGAAGATATTATGTTTCAAGCAACCCGTAGTTGCATCAAAAAATAATATCAAAATATTGTCTTAGTATTACTGTTTGTGGTATAATCTTTGTAGTATTGGAAGTGAAAATATGAAACGTTCTTATCACGGATATTTATATGTCATCGTATATTTAATGATTCTTCGAATCGTCTTAAATATCACTGCTCATATTAGTATCTTTAATTTTGGAATTATTTTTGATTTAGTATTGATGATGTTTTGGATTGGGGCAATTGCCTTTTTGTTAAAACGCATTGTCATTCAGAAAGTCTTTTATATATTTAGTGCCGTTATCAGCACGATTTTTGTGATTGGGGATAGTATCTATTACGATTATTTTGGAATCATTAGTGCAAAAACAAGTTTTGCTGGAATACGCTTTTTAAGTGAAGGGCAAACATTGGAATATGATATATCCATTCCCTTGGTAGGGTACATTGTACTACCGATTTTGATTCTTGTTATTTATCTTATTATATCAAACAAAAAGAAAGATGTCTTTGTCTTTCGTGATTTTGCAATTTTAAGTACAATATTTATTGTCCAAGTTGGGTTGTTCTTATTTTGGGGTTCTTATGAATATGATACCAAGGTAGAATACTATCGTAGTGATGCCTTTTTATTCGAGACAATGCACGACCGAGCTTTGTTTAGCGAAAAATACGGATATTATAACTATCATATTCTTGATTTCACAAGGTTACGTCCACAACCTGATGTTGCTGAACTAAAACAAGAGATTGATGAGTATTTCGCGCTGAAGGAAAATCATCAAGTAAATGATATGTCAGATGTTTATGAAGGATATAATTTGATTACGATTTTAGCGGAATCACTGGATGTTCGATTTATTGATGAGACCTTAACTCCTAATTTATATATGATGAAAGAAGACGGATATGTCTTTGATGATTTTTACACCACAGTTTATCAACAAGGTGCGACGTGTAATAGTGAATTTATGAGTCTAACAGGTTTAAATGCAACTTCATCTAATGATTGGAGCAACAATGTTTGTGACGCTTACAGCGAAAATTACTTCCCGTATGCGTTGCCTAATCAGTTAGCAGACATTGGTTATAATACATATTATTTCCATTCGGGATATAAGTGGTTTTACAACCGTGAAACAATCATTCCTAATTATGGATTTGAGACCGTTAAGTTCCAAGAAGATATCATTGCCGCAGGCTATGATGACTTCAATGAACATTTTGATACAAATATGTTAGATTTCTTTGATGAATATGTGACATATGATGCACCGTTTTATATTAATTTATTGACATATTCAGGACATGGCGCATACAATCAAACCGATTTTGATATCTATCTTGATCGTGTGAATGC
>JBFFLJ010000050.1:0-9395 GCA_041554935.1 Candidatus Izemoplasma sp. | reverse complement strand
GGTTCATTTTATCGATAGAAAGGATATATATCCTTTCTTTTTTTATTCTATATACAAAAAGACATATTAGAAATATGTCTTTTTGTTTCCCTAAAAACCTTTTAATTCCCTTTGGAATTAATTATATTTTAGTACAAAGTTGATTGATAGTTGTGAAAATTGTATGAATTAATTTGATTTAATAATTGCAGTCATTGGAATAATTAAGAAAACAAGCCATGCCCACTCCCATACATTTCCGTAATAGCCAATTAACATAAATAATGTAACTGCGACAAATGGCGAAAGTGCAATAATACGTTCTTGATTTTTTGTTTCTCTTTGAATTGCATAAACGGGGATTACTAGTAGAATTAGCCAAGTAATAACCCAAGCTTGAGTCAGTAAGCTTAAGACTATGTAAGTAATAATTGTAATCGCAATAGTGATTTGATATCCCATCGGGATTTTTTCTGAAAAGTCGTTTCTATATATCACAATGTTTCTATTAATAATTGCATATATGATTATTGGAATAAATGCAAGTAATGCATAGTTCCAAGCATCCGTATATGTATACCCAATATATAGATATCCGATGATACCAACTCCTAGTAGCAACTCAAGTATAACAAGTTTGTATAATACTTTTTCATTTAGAGCCCCTAAAACAGGAATGATCATGAATACGACCCAACCAGGAACCCAAAGTCCTGCTTCTCCTAAAAAGATGAAAGCTGTAACAGCAGCAAACGGACTTAACGCAGTCAATAATTCAAATAATTTTAATTCTTTTGAATTAACAAGAATTGCAATAACTGGGATAAACAAGAAAACCAACCAACCAGGATGCCATAATGAATATTCCATTCCAAGAACAAAATATACTACTGAAACAGCAAAAGGTGATAAGGCTGTTAAGACATTAAGATCTTTTGCTTTACCCATTTCTAAAATTATTGCCGTTACTGGGATTAACAAGAAACTCATCCATGCATATTCCCAATAACTATATCCAACTCCCAAAATCATAAATACAATAAGACTGATGAATGGTGTCAAAGCAATAACTTTACTGCTTTTTGATTGTGGCTTTGAAGCACGTTTATAACCATCAGTCAATTGTCCGATAATTGATCTTGGCGACCCTAATTTTTCTTCGATATCTTCATCGTCAACACCTTTTTGACGGTAACCCTCGTACATATCATCATAGTCGTTTATAATGTCTTGTTTTTCATTTTCTTCCATTTGATAAAAATCTAATAAATCACGCAATCTCTTTAAGTAATCTTTTTTCATATTTTACGTCCTCCTAAAATTCGATAAACACTTTCATTAAAATAACCCCACTCAGATTCTAAGATTTGGAGTTGTTCTACTCCTGCTTCAGTTATCTTATAATATTTTCGTGGTGCCCCGACACTAACATTTTCAGTGTATGTTTCAAAGTAGTTTTGTTTTGTAAGTCTTCTTAAAATTGGATAAATTGTATTTTCGTTCACATCAATCTCCTTGCTGATTGTTTCAATGACTTCAAACCCGTACATATCTTTCATGGAAACCAACTTTAATACACACATCTCTATAACACCTTTTTTAAATTGAGCATTCAAAATTATACCTCCTTATTGTGTATTACACACTTATATAATACAACGTTACTGTGTAAAACACAATAAGAAAATAAAAAAAAGAATAAATATGTAATTTATTCTTTTATAAAATATCCTAATCCAATTGTTTTTGGTCCAGCATGAGCGCCTACTACCGCGGTTAACGGAACACTTGGCACATCAGTAATATTTGGATCAAGTGCCTTTAATTCAGCAGTAATATACTGTAACATTTCGTGATTATTTGCATGAATAATATATGGTTGAACATTTAATCCTTTCGTTTCTTCAACGTATAATTCTATTAATTTTTGAATTGCTTTTTTAAATGTTCTAATTTTATCAAATGTTACTACTTTACCGTTATCAATTGTTAAAACTGGTTTAATTTTCAAGGTGTTTGCAATTAATCCCGAAGCATTTGATAAACGACCATTTTTAATAAGATACGTTAATGTATTAACTGCAAAGTATACTTTGTTGTGATCACGAATGTATTCTAATGCCTTAACAATATCTTCCATATTTTGGTCTTCTTTTGCCATCTCTGCAGCTTTTAAAACCATTAAAGCTTGTGGGTAGGTAACAGTTTTTGAGTCAAAAACGGTAACATCTAAATCAGGTACTTCTTTAGCTGCCATGATACTTGCGTTATATATACCGCTTAATTCTTTTGAAATTGATACAACAATTGCTTGTGTATATCCTTCCTGAACTAGGCCTTCATAAATTTCAATCATTTGCCCTAAAGGCATATAACTACTACTTGGGAACATTGAGGTATCATCTTCTAATTTCTGATAGAAATCATCTGCGCTGATATCAATAAAATCAAGATAGTCATTATCACCTAAATGTAGCATTGAGCGAAAAATTTTAATATCGTAGTCATGCTTAATATAATCTAAACAAGCATTAGAACAAGAAATTACTGCGATTTTACTCATATTGTCATCTCCTTTTAACCGATAATCTATTATACCATAAATACATTTGAAAACATCAATTTTTTGTCTTCTCTAAATTGTTTCGGATTAGATTAAGAGCTGCTTCCACAGGAACCCCTTTACTAAATAGATATCCTTGATAATATTGACAATTCATGTCTTTTAAATACGCCAGTGTTTCAAAAGAATCAACACCTTCGGCAATCAATTTACAACCTAATACTCCTGAAATTGAAAGCATTGTTTTAAGTAATGTTTTATTAAATTCATTATGTTCAAAGTCAGTGGCGTATTGTTTATCGATTTTAATGGAATATATTGGGAATTTAGAAATATAACTGATTGATGAATAACCCGAACCAAAATCATCAATTGAAATCAAAATACCGTTGCGATTCAGTTTATTAAATAATTCAATTAAATAATCATAATCTTCAACTTGATAACTTTCTGTGAGTTCGAGAACGATTTGTCCTTTTTTCAATTTCGCTTCTTTATAATAACGAATGATATTATTGACATAGTCTTCATTTAACGATAATGCGCTTGCATTTAGACTCAAATAATAATCTTCTTGTGGGAATGTATCATTAATGCGTTTCATAATTCGCAGCATTTTCTTAAAGACGATTTCATCAAGAACTTGGATTTTACCATTGCGTTCTAACGATAAAATGACTTCTTCTGTATGAAGGTTATTGTCAAAAGAATCAAACGCTCTAGATAAGCATTCGAATCCAGCTATTTTGTTTGATTGGACTTCGACAATTGGCATTAGATATACTTCAAATAACTCTAAGTTAAGATTAGCGACCATTTTGTCAAAATCTTCATTAACAGATATAAATTTTTCTTTTTCGTGACGATAAAAATCAAAACCTTCTTTATCATACTTCGAAATTTGCGCTGAAGTAAAATGAGCCCGTTTGATGAGTTCTTCGGCTTTATTTCCGTTATTTGGAAAATCAGCAATACCAATTGTGATACTTAATCTTGTTTTAATTTTCCCACTGATGATGTCAGTATCAAATACTTTAATAACACGACGTATAATGTTTTTGATTTCACTTTTTGTTTCTGCTTTTGAAATAATAATATACTCATCTCCCCCGTAGCGGTAGAGAGTCGAGTTATTTCTTAAAACTGTGTTAATTAGTCCCGTTGTTTTTTTAATCAATTGTGAAGTTAATACATGTCCAAATTTATCGTTAATGTATTTGACATTATTCATACTAATAAATGACAAATAGAAGGATTCATTACTTGAAATCAGCGTTGTGAGATCGCGATACAATCGTTCAATATTATAAATGTCTGTTTCAATGTCATAATTTTGACGATATTCTAATTCTTCTTCTAATTGTGTTTCTTTCATTTTATCTTTAAAAACAATGTATAACAGTATTAATAACGTTAGCGAAACTGTTAAGGCAAATCCAGTATAATTACTAAAGGAATCAACATAGACACTTGGTAAAACACTGTACCCATAGGTGAAATCAATACCATCTATTGTAACATTGCCATAGTGATCCTGATTGCTTGTCGTTCCAAGTAGTAAAACATCAAGACTTGTGTAAAGTGACGTCGAGAGTGTATCTCTGTAATGAGATGTTGGAATTGCACGTAATTCACTCGCATCTAAAACCATCGTTATAAATCCAATAAAGATATCATTGTTGTAAATTGGTTGGCGAATATAAATCAAGTCAACAATATCGTTTTCACTAATATATTTATACATTATAGAATGATTGTTAATTGCATCAATCATTAAACTATTATCATATATCGATGTCCCTGCCATCACATCGTATCCATAATATTCATCTTTCTCTTCCTCTGGGTAAACATAATCAATAACGCCTGATGGTGCGTAGAAAACGATATCAACAACAGCATCGTCACCAATCAAACTATCCAGACTATCGATAAACATTTGTTCTGTGACTAATTCGGGATGGTCGTCAAACATACTAGCGATAAGTCTTGTGTTGTCATTGTATCTCAACAATTGCGTTTCAGTGTGTGCAATATAATCTTCAATCAAAAAATCAATTTTTTGATTGACTGTAAGGAAAACCGCAACAAATGAATAAACAACAAAAAAGAGCCACCCTAGGGTTGCAACTATAAAATAAGAACGAAAATTTGTGTTCATCTTGATTAGTCTAAGAAGTTTCATCATATTCGCCTCCTATGAATATTATACCAAAAAAAAGAAGATATAAAATCTTCTTTTACAATTCTATTGCTATTTCTTCATATGTCTTGCGTTTTCGGCGTAATGTTAAGGGTTTTGATTGATCTTTATACCCAACACAAACAGCCATAACAATTTCCTCTGAAGGAGCGAGATGAAATGCTTCTTTTGCCTTTTGGTACTCAATTCCACCAATCGCATGGGTATCCATAAAATAGGCTTTCAATATTGTCATTAAATTCATTGCAAACAAGCTTGCATTGCTTTCTGCAAATTTTATTTTTGTTTCAATATTTTTACCATATGCATTTTTTGCACTATCTAAAATCTTTTGAAATTGTTCTTCTGATACTTCTGATTTTATTTCTGCCCAGGCAGAGTTAGATTCATTATATCCTTCACGATCACCAACGATTAATATGGTAAGTGGTGCATCAAGGATTTTCTGTTGCTTATAGGCAAGATTGAACAATTTATTTTTTGATTCTTCAGAAGTTAATAATATCAGTCTCCATGGTTGGAGGTTATGAGCGCTAGGAGCATATGTTGCTTCGTTGATTGCGCGTTTGACCAGTTCAATATTGATTGGCTTATTTTTATCAAAATATTGAACGCTACGGCGCATTAGGTTTAATTCCTGTGATGTCATATCATCCCACCTTTACTCTTTAACTCTCACATATAAGATGTGAGAGTCCGTTGTGAAGTGCAGTGTTATTGATTGATCTGTAGAAACAGCGTCACCTTGAGCAAGTTCGATTTCTTCCGCTTTACTTTCGCCTTCAATTTGAATTAGATATATAAAATCGTAATCCTCTTTATCAATTTTAAAAAATGTCTCTCGATTAAATTTCCCAACACTGATACTGGCATTCTGATTAATTTTAATTACACCATTTCTGGATTTATGGGAAGCTAGTTCCAACACTGCATTATCTATTTCTTTGGGATTGAAATGAAAGTCACCGTAATTAGGGGCATACCCTTTTTTATCCGGTAATATCCATATTTGGTAGAGATGGAGAGGTTTATCTCCATTGTTGTGTTCACTATGATATACTCCTGTTCCAGCACTCATATACTGTACACCATATTTTGATACAACTTTTGAATTTCTCATTGAATCTTGATGTGTTAATTCTCCATCAACAACATAGGTTAAAATTTCCATATCGTTGTGGGGATGAGTCTCAAATCCACTATGTGGTCCGATGTAATCATCATTGATGACACGTAGCGAACCTAGTCGTACTTTCTTTGGATTATAATAAGAAGCAAACGAAAAATGATAACTTGTCTGTAACCATCCATAATTCGCTTTTCCAAGATCTTGATAAGAATATTTTTGAATCATACTATCACTCCTCTTATTTATAATTATAATATATAATGAAAGTTAAATGTTGTAATATGCAAATAAAAAAAGAATGATTGACCAATCATTCTTTTTGGTTAACTTTATACATGATTTCATTACGACGAAAAACACTTGGAACAAAAGGTGGTTGATATCTTAATATATATTTTGAACCACTGATTTTGAAGTCGTTTTTCGCAACGTAGTCCAATAAATTTTGTTGTTGTTTGTCAAATTGTTCCTTGGACCACTTACCTCGAAAACGAATCACAATGTATGTTCCCTCCTCCAGTGTTTCAATATAGACATTATCACTACTTGGATTAGGAACTGCGCTATTAAATTTCTTTGGCACAACAAATGAGGTCACTAATTTGTCTTCGGCTTCATTGGTGATGACCGGAACAGTCATACTGATTTTTTGTTTTGGTTCGTTTGCTCCACTGATATACTCAAAGACATTATTAAATCCACTTGATAAAGAGGAGTCATAAACTGTCTTTGTACTAGCTAAAAATGTTTCTGGATATTTTCTGATTTCAAAAGGTTTATCTTTTGAAATCACTTGATATTCAATCGTTTCAAATAATCTCATAATTCTATTTCCATTAATTCAATTGGATATAGATCAAATATGGTTTGTGTACTTAAATAGTCTTGTTCGAAACGAATCACATAACTTTGTAGTAAATGTAATACTGTAGATAAAGAAGCGAGTCTTTCTCCATACTTATGTAATGTTGTCATAAAGAATGTTTTTTCTTTCGAATTTAAATCATTTTTAAAATATCCATAGATATGTTGGAGTGAATTGATATTGCGTTTACGACTTGGCTTGACACTTAGGGCAGTAATCAATTCTGTATAATACAACTCTTGTACAACTGAGAATGGTAAATGATCATGGTTGGCAACAATGCCACCTAGTTTCTTTAATTGCGCTTGCGAATACATCATTAATAAATATTTGTTGTCTGTATGAAATCTAACAAGTTGTCTATGATTTGTGACTGTTCTGAATCTAGCTCTTGTAAAAATCCCAGTAAAGAAGTGTTCACGGAGATCATCATTGGTTAAGCGCATTTCATGTTCAACAGGAAGATTTGAAAATGAATGTTTAATCGGTCCTCCAAACATTCCTTCTTCATGATGTGATAATGGCATTGCTTTTCCAATGCCGTTAAATAGTTTCACTCGAGAAAGTCCGCAACTTGGACTTTTACTTTTTAAAATGAATCCATCTACTACTTCTTCTTTTACCCTTTTGACAAAGTTATCTGTAAAATGGTTCATGTCATCTGTAACATCGTTTCCTGATAGATATCCCATGAGTCGAATATCACCATTTTGTTGTTTTACCAAACGGATGCTTTCGCGTGGACTACCAAGTCCAATCGCCATTTCTGGACAAACTGTTTTAAATTCTACAAAATCCTTCATAACTTTTACAATCTTACTTGCAATGAATTGGCCATCGTAACGACACATATCATGTTCGATACATGCGGAGATATATACTATTGGTTTTACCATATCATATTATATATAAGATATGTCAAGTAGCTCACTGCGGTAGCGACAAATGTGCCCCATGTTAAATCAATTACTGTAACAATGACTGGCCAATCTTTTAATGTTGCCATATTTGTTAAATCATATGTTGCGTATGTCATAAATCCAAACAATGCTCCTGATAAAAGGACTAGACCAACATTTTGCTTTTCAACTCCTGGAAGTAAAACAAAATATACTAATCCAACAATGAATAATAAATAGAAAATTAAAGCAACTACGAAATTAGGGGTTTCAGCCATCAAATGTCCAATTTGTTCTTTATAGAACTTAGGAGCGACTAACCCTAGCCACAATGCATCAATTGCTAGAAACACAATAAATGCTATTACATATAATCTTAAAAATTCCATTGTATCACCTCTTCTATATTATACAATACAATGCTCCTTGAGCATAATAATATGAAAAAATCAAAATTAATATATTTTAATATTGACAATAGTGTATGTCATACAGTATAATATATTCGAGGTGATAAAATGAACACAAAAATAGAAATCATCAAGAACCTAAGTTTAGAACTTCGTAAAGGAACATTGGTTCTAGCCGTACTATCACAACTGACAGATAAGCATTATGGATATAGTTTGGTCGAGGTATTAAACAAAAAAGGATTGGTGATTGATCAAAATACTTTGTATCCGTTACTCCGTCGATTAGATACAAATGGTTTGTTAGATTCCACTTGGGAAGTGGTTGAACCTCGTCCTAGGAAATACTATCAATTAAGTCCATTAGGACTAGAAGTATTAGAAGATTTAAAAGAATTATACATACAGAATCATCAGGTGATTGATGATTTACTGAAGGAGGAAAAATGATGGAATTATTAGAACGCTATTTATTACAAATCGGGAGATATTTACCAAGGAAAGATCGTGAAGATACAATAAATGAATTACGTAGTTTAATTTTAGAAAATTATGACCAAGAATTTCACGAAGGCGACAATGAATCAGATGTTATATATAAGGTTATAAAAGCCTTTGGATCTCCAAAGGATGTTGCCACACAATATCGCAGTGATCAACCACTTGTAAGTCGTGAGTTAGAACCTTTGATGTTCTTAATCATGAAAATCAATGCCATTACATTACCTTTGACACTTGTCATTATAAAAATAGTAGAATACATCACACAAGCTGAGAATCCTACTATAATGAATTTGTTACTAGACGTCACATATGCGATTCCTGATATCCTAAATGCATTACTGATTGCATTTGGAATGATTTTTATAATTTTTATTCTTATCAATCGTTCTTTCAAGCCAAATGTTGTATATAAGCAAATTGAATTTGATCCAAAATTACTTCCCGCCATACCAAAAAAAGTATATAACGTTACGTTGATTGAAACAATTATCGGAATCTTTGGTAGTGTTGTATTCTTATATCTCTTTAATTTTCAACCAGGTTTAATCGCAGTCTATTTTGATGGGACAAGACTACCCCTTCTCAATTCTAATTTTGAGCGTATTCTACCATTCATAAATATCAACGTCTTTATTTCCTTAACGATATATATTATTCACCTAATCAAACGACGTCGAATTTATGTAACTGCGCTTATGGAGTTTATTAGTGGAATATTTGGCGGAATTATCATGTTGTTACTTGCCACAGGCGATATCTTTAACGAGATTATTATTGATGGCTATGACTTATCAATCATTCCTCAATTATTCAAAATTGGAATGACAATTGGTGCTTTCGCAG
>JBFFLJ010000049.1:0-10109 GCA_041554935.1 Candidatus Izemoplasma sp. | reverse complement strand
TTATTAAATTAAAAAGTAATGAAAAATAAACAACCGTTTCCTGTACTGTTATTAAAACAGTTAGGCACGTACAAACAGGCGCAAATTGGGGATTTAATTTACTTTGATTATCTGAGTAAAGAGTTATTTCCAAACAGAAAAGGTAGATTGTTTTTAATCGAATTGAAATTATATAACCTTAATTAAAATGAAAAGATTAAAAGATTATTTTAACGTATCAATTTTAGAAGTATTATTGGTGCTGGCAATTATTGCTATTCTGATGGTAGTTAGTTACGTGTGTTGGGTTTATATTCCGAGTGAGCAAATTTTAAATTCGACACCTCAACCTTAAAAAAGTAAAAAGTTATGGCAAAAAAGAAAGTTAAAAAAGAAAAAGAAAATCCTGCAATTGAATTTGCAGCATGGGCAGGGAAACACTACATTTGTGATTTAATGTATTGGAAAGCAAAAGTACCTGAAAAGGAAAAGAAAGTTAAAATTTATACAACTGAAAAATTGTACAAACTTTGGAAAAAACAAAAGTGATGCAAAAAACGTTCATGGAAAAGGTAGAGATATTTGTCTACAAATATCCAAAATTGTCGTTTACTATTTTAATCGTGGTTGGAATAATCATATTCAGTTTGGTAGATAAAATATAGAAATGGCAAAAGCTATCATTGAAAAGGAAAAAGCTGAGGATTTTATTAAGATAATTAAAATGATCTTTGGCAAAAGTTGGGCAGACAAAATGAGAAAGGACGAAGGATTTTCCTTTATCACTTTCAGAGTACCTAAAAAAACTACAAAGGGAAAGAAAGATATGTTTTCTAACCTTGTAGAAAGTATAAAAGATCCAAAACAGTTTAAAAAGTTAAAAAGTAAAAAATCATGGAAAAGCAAGTCGCAAAAATCTTAAAGAGTTACGGAAACAAGAAAATCGAAATCTTGAAAAGGTATCGTGCAAAGTCCTTTTTAGAAAAGGATAAAACAACCACAGCGATTACAGGAACAAGAGTTGAATTGAATCAAGCCATTGCAAACGTTCTGGAAAAGGGAAGCAAAGGAGAAAGAAAAATGTTAGCCAAAGGAATGCGTGAAACATTTTACGAGGATTGGAGTGAAGGAAAAGTTATTAAATATTGAGTTATGGGAAAAATACATTTAACGCATACGGAACAAGTCCGCAGGATGACTGCAACAAATAAGAAGTTTAGCAAGGAATTGGAAGAAGCTAAAAGTATATATGAGATTGGTGGGCGTAGTTTTTATGAACATGCTTTAGCACTAAAGGATATTGCTGATGGTTATTTCAATGAATTGTTTGGAGATAACGGAATAAATCCTAGTGAAATCTGCGATGTTGCAAACATGGTTCAATTGTTAGAGGTAAACGGGCTAGAACTGCCTGAAAACAACTAACATTTTAAACACGATTTTAGCACGTTTAAAAATAGAATAGTACATTTTGTTGCAAACGTGTTAAAAATCGTTTATTTCATGTTTAAAATTGATTTTAGAACAATACATGTACATTTGATTTAATGAAAATAATTTGTACTTTTGTGAACATAGTTTTTAAATTTAAAATAGTTAGTAAAAATGGAAGTACCAGACAAGCTTTTAGAAAGCACACTATCCGCAATTTCCGACGTTCTGTTGGAAAACGAATCTGAGATTAAGAAAAAGAAACCTTTAAAGAAGTTGGCTAAGAACTATGCCAAATTGATAAAGGTTGTATCTGTGGAATTTGAACACGATTTACCTTTCTTTGAAACCTAAAGAAATGTGTACGGCATTATTTTCACACGAAGGGAAATACAGAGCAAGTATAAAGTCTGTTCCCAACAAAGAGGATGATGGTTTTCACTACATTGTAGACGTTACAGGAAAATCATTTGATTCTGAAAAGAAAGCGATCCGACATGCACGTTCTTGGTTACGAAAGAAACGAAGGAAGTACTACAAAAAGAATCCTAAGAAGTGGGTGAAAAGAACACGAAGGATTCCTAAAGAAGAAAGGCATTTAAGTCCAATTAAAACTCTCCACAAACTTTACAAAATGAAAAAGAAAACCGCACAGATTCTTGTTAAACATTCGGACAAGAAACTGAAAATCAAATTAGATTATTCCCGTAAGAAATGGGATAAAGCTACTGCTGCCGTATCAGGCGAAACTTCTGCATTTAACTTGGCAATATCTTCTGTTCTTATCACAGGAACAGAAAAGGAAAGAAAATCTGTTTCCAAAATGCTTGTTAAGTTTACACATGAACCTTTTAGAAAAACCAACATGTTCTATTAATTATGACTGCATACGGAGAAGGAACAAAGAAAGTAATTATTGACGAGGTCGATAAAATTACTGAGGACGGAAAACACGTTAAGTTTCAAATTAGAGGAACTGACAAGTATTTCACTAAATGGCACGCGGCAGACGCTTGTGCTAGGAAACTGTTATTACAAAAGCATTGCACTAAGGAAGAGTTTGATAAAATTCAAACGATTAACAAACGTGTGAGGAGAGCAAAAATTGCCATGAACGTTTTTAAATGTTTGACTGAAACCAAAAAGTTTATTGTACGTTGGGAAAGGGTTATTTCAGTTGAAAACAAAAAGGCACTTTGTATTCAGTTAGAGGAAAAACTGAAAGTTAAATTGAAAGCAGGAGGATTTTCTTCTGTTGGGCAAGCAAAAGGATACATTTTAAAAAATAGTAGAAGGATATGAAAGCACAAATTGAAAATGGAGGAGTGTTCACATCTACTCTCCAACAAGTATGCGATTGTTTGATTCTATTTAATGAAATTTTAAATGTAATCGGAGAATCAGAAGATACGGAAGAACTAAAGGAAAAAATGCAAACGTTGTTTTTCCGAGCAAGAAAATTTCTTATAAAAAATCCTTTTACGTATGGATTTACACATGAAGGATTTGAAGTGTATCAAGAAGGATTGGATAGAAAAATCTTTGTTGAATGTGAAACCGATGTTGAATTATAAATTACCTAAAATAAAATAAAAATGAAAATTACTTTTGAAGAAATTAAAAAATTTAAACCTTGTGGATCAGGATGGGCAAACGGATTACAGCAATTTAATATTGATCCTGAATCTACATTAGATATGAACAAGGAGATTGAAGTTGCTGATATTAAAGATAGTGACAACATGCTATGGTTAGCCCCAAAAGTATTAGCTAAATCGTTTCCGGGTGAAGAACACACTACAAGGTGTGCCTTCTACTACAAAGTAAATGATGCGGAAAAAGAGTTGGCCAAAAGAGTATTAGTCAGATTTATAAATGAACAATTTCATTTTCCTACATCCGTAAATTATGAACTGTTGGATTTACTAAAAGAAAGCGCAAGTGCTGTTGATGAAAAAATTAAGGTTATTTTAGACAAAATCCTTGCTCCTAGTCGCATTCGTTCATTATCCAATGCGTTTTATGAATGTTTATACTATTACGATGTAATTGATACAGTGAATTATTTAAACGATATTTATGAAGGTGCGGGAACACAAACTTGCCGTGAAATTATAAGATTAATTGAATTATAAATTACCAAAAACAAAATAAAAATGAGAAGTATTAAATTAGTAGAAGGAGACATCCTCGCAGTTGAATTTGTAAAGAATCAGAAAGAAGGTAAAAAACCTATTTGTTTAATTGATGGAGTTGTTGGATTTGTGAATAAAACGTACAAAGGATCTTTCATCCAAGAACATTCGATTTGGCATGTGGAAATATCACAAGTGAATGAAAGGACAGTTGTTGTTGATCCGATTCAAATTGTTAAATCAGCCGCACAAAATCAAAACGAAATTAACGAAAGGATGAAACTGTTGAGAACAGAGCGTCCTGACAAACCTAAAAAACAAAAAACTAATTGGAAATATAAAAGTCAGCAAGAGAGGGATAGTAGATGAGGACTGCTGCATTACTAGAGAAACGAGGAACACAATATTTTAAATTGTGTTTTCCTCGTGATCGAGACTTAATGCGGAAGCTACGACTTATCAAAGGATTTCGAGCGATAGGCTTTACTACTTATTATCTTCCTTTTACTGAGGATAGTATTGATTTTCTATTGGATAATTCATTTGTGTTCAACGGTGCATTTCATCGTTTGAAAAGAAAAGAGTTTGAAGAAAGAAATCCAATAAAGAAGATCCCTAAGTATAAGAAACATGCACTGAAATTGTATCCGTTTCAGATGGAAGGTATTAATCATATTGAATATCTTAACGGAAGAGCGTTATTAGCTGATGTGATGGGTCTTGGTAAAACTATTCAAGCATTAGGTTGGATTCAATTCAGAAAAGATTTGAATAAGATCCTGATTATCTGTCCTAGTTCTTTGAAGATTAATTGGCAAAAAGAGTTTTCAACTTGGGTTACTAGAAACTTATCAATAGAGATTTTAGAAGGAAAGACAGCATACAAAATCAATTCGGATGTTGTTATTATCAATTATGATATTCTCAATGAGTGGAAAGAAACTTTAATTGAACAAGGATTCGAAACTTGTATTGCTGATGAAATTCATTTTTGTAAGAATCCTAGAAGTAAAAGGACTACTGCTTTTAAAGCGATTACAAAAATGATTCCTAATCTTATAGGGTTGACAGGAACTCCTATTGAGAATGATCCAATGGAGATTTATCACATTGTTAATTTGATTAACAAGAATATATTTCCAAACTACATTCGATTCATTCAAAGGTACTGCAATGCTAAACAAGTTAATCAGCGAGTAAAAGGAGGAAAAGTACGAAAGATATGGAAGTCTAGTGGAGTTACAAACACTAAAGAATTGCATAGGATATTAGTGAAAACTATTATGATCAGGCGATTGAAAAAAGATGTTGACTTGCAACTCCCCCCAAAAGTATATTCAACTGTTCCTATTCGCATTGATAACAAAGCAGAATACAAAAAAGCTGAGGACGATTTTATCAAATACATTCAAAAAGAATTTGATAGGAAAGTAAAGAAATCTTTTGAAAAAGAACTTGCTAATTTTGACGACCAATACGGCATTACTTCCAAAATGATTGTTGAAACAATGCTGACTAAAAAGGAAGTCAAGAAAGCAAAGCAGAAAAAGATTGAAGCAATATCAAAAGCGCCTGCATTAGCAAAGATTCAAGCATTGAAGTTGTTGGCAGCAGAAGGGAAAATGAATGAAGTGATTCAATGGACTTCTAACTTCTTAGAATCAGGAGAAAAGCTTATTATCTTTGCAGTTAATAAAGTGATTGTAAAGAGATTGATGGACGCGTTTCCTCACGCTGTTAAGATTGATGGAAGTGTTTCTGCTAAACAACGGGACAAAGCAGTTGAAAAGTTTCAGAATGATCCTAAATGTAAGTTGTTCATAGGAAACATTAAAGCTGCTGGTGTTGGATTGACGTTGACTGCTGCCTCTAATGTTGCTATCATTCAGTTCCCTTGGAATCCAGGAGAGATTTCACAGGCAGAAGATAGAGCGCACCGTATTACTCAAAAGAAAAAGGTATGGATTTATAAGTTCGTAGCTAAAGATACGATTGAGGAAAGAATAGTTCAATTGTTAGAATCAAAACAGAATGAAATTGATAAAATAATTGACGGTAAAGACTGTAAGAAACAACGGAAATTAATACATTTATTATTAGAATCATATAAATAAAAACAAATGAAACCAAGTGAATTAAAAACAACATTGAAGTATGCCTTTAAAAAAAGTAAAAGCATATTGATTGTAGGGATGCCAGGAATTGGAAAGACTGACATTGTAAAGCAGGCAAGTAAAAAATATGACTTGCTGATTTTGCATCCCGTAGTAGATTCTCCAATTGATTACAAAGGCTTAGGGGCTATTGTAAATGGAGAAGCAAAGTTTCTACCTTACGGAAATCTGAAAAGAATGTTAAACGCTAAAAGCAAGCTGATTGTATTCTTTGACGATTTAGGACAAGCTACCGAAGCCGTTCAGAAAGCTGTTATGCAATTGCTATTAGCAAGAGAATTGAACGGACAGGCTATTTCTAAACATGTCGTATTTGTTGCAGCAACAAACAGAAGAGGAGATAAAGCAGGAGTGTCAGGTATATTAGAGCCTGTTAAATCAAGATTTGATGCTATTGTTGAATTAGAACCTGATGCTGATGAATGGTGCAAGTGGGCTAATAAAAAAGGAATGCCTGCTGAATTGATTTCGTACATTCAGTGGAGACCTCAAATGATTAAAGACTTTGAACCAACAAAAGATTTAGTGAACAGTTCAGTAGGAAGAACTGTTGCTGCTGTTGGCAAACACATGTTAGATAAAGTTCCTGCTAGTGTTCGTCTTGAATTGTTTCAAGGAGCAGCAGGAAAGAAGTTTGCAACTGAGTTTATTGGATACTTGAATGTCTTCTCACAATTACCAACAGTGAAAGAGATTCTAACTAATCCTACAACAGCTAAACTTCCAACAGAAGTTTCAGGAAAGTTTGCTATTATGGGAATGATTGTTGAACATGCTACAAATGAAAACTTGGACAAGTTTATGCAATACATAGACCGTTTGAATAGCAATGAAGTAGTTACCGCAACAATGAAACTGTTATCTATTAAAAAGCCTCAAACTTGTAAGAATGAAGCATACATAAATTGGGCAGTTAAACACAATAAAGACTACAAACAATGGACGCATCTAAACTAATAGAAAAGGCAATTGAGAGATTAGTAATCTATCATCCGTTCTTTGCTTATATCGCTTTACAAATTAAGTTTGAAGCATCTGAGAAAGTTCTAAAGATGACAACAAACGGAGTACGAATACGATATAACCCTGAGTGGGTGAAAGTCTGTCCTTTCTTAAAAGTAGTTGCTACTATTGCACACGAAATCCTGCATATTATTTCAATGCACCATTTGAGAATGAAGGACAGAGAACACGAAAGATTTAATGATGCAGCGGATTACGCAATTAATCCACTGTTGCAAGAATCAGGACTTGAATTAGATAACGGTTTGTTGAATTTAGAATATAACGGAAAATCAGCGGAGGAAATTTATGAAATACTTGAACAACAAGAACAAGAGGAAGAACAACAAGATCAAGAAGATCAACACAATGAAAATGGTGAAGGAGATTCAAATGAACACAATCAATCTGGAGAAGCTAGTGAAGATACAAATGAGAGCAGTCCGGGAGAAGATCCCAATACAAGCAACTCCTCGTGTGATGCGTCTGACAAAGGAACGTCTGATGGGGAAGTAGAACCTGCTCCCGATGATATTCCAGAAGTAGAACAGGAACGAATGATTGAACAGATGATTGAGGAAGCTTCTCAACAAGCTGAAATGGCAGGTACAATGACAAACGGATTAAGAGAACTTGTACGTGCTATAAAAGAGCCAAAGCAAGATTGGGAAGAACTGTTGCAAAAGTTTGTTGCTGAGGCTGCTGCTAACGATTATGATTGGGAAGTGCCTGATCTACAATACTTGCAAAACGGTATATACATTCCTAGTTTGCACAGTCTTTCTATTGGAAACATTATATTTGCAATTGATAAATCCTGCTCAATCAATACAGAAGTATTAAAAGTATTTCTTTCTGAGATAAGGGAAGCTGCTCAATTGTTTTCTGATCCTGTTACAGTTATCTTGTGTGATACGAAAGTACAATTGCCTGTCCTAGAAGTTGATGCAGAAGATATAGAAGATATTGAAGTAATAGGAAGAGGGGGAACACGATTCTCTCCTGTGTTTGATTACATTGAAGAAAATGATTTAACACCTAAAGCTTTAATCTATTTGACTGATGGTGAATGTTGGGAAACACTAACTGAACCTGAATATCCTGTACTGTGGGCGAAGTATGGGAGATACGATTATAAACCTCAATTTGGAGAACTCATTAATATTGATTAACCTTAAAAATAGTAACCATGTCATTAACGAAAAAGTTAATCATTGTGAATTTAAGTATTTCACAATGGTCAGGAAGAAAGTACGATGCAGAAGCATCCAAAGAAGTTGACAATCTTCATAATGCCTACGATGCAGGGAGATTCAACAAAGTGTTAATTGTATCTAAGGAATTTGATGCAATAAGTAAAAATGCCAACGCTGCAAGACGTTATCACAACAAAGTAACATTGCCTTGGGAAGATGGGGGACAAAGAATACTCCCGATTGAACAGTACTTTGATTACATCAAGGAATTAGATACGTTTCAAGATAAGCACAAAGCATTAGTAAAGGAGTTTATTGATGTTTATGAAGATGCTAGGAAAGAGAGTGAAAGCAAATTAGGAACTCTTTACAAAGAATCTGATTATCCTGATGCTAACGAATTACTCAGTAAATTCAGAATGAAGTATATCTTTACTCCAATAACAGATGGTTCTGATTTGAGAGTAAACCTTAGTAAAGATGAACTGAAAGCTGTCCGTAAGAATGTACAAGACGGATTGAACGAAAAGATAAATGCTGCTAAAGGTGACATTTATAAAAGGATTACAGAAGTTGTCCAGAAGTTGTACGATAAACTGAACGATAAAAACGGAGTGTTTAGAGATACATTGATTCATAACATTGAAGCTTTGGTTGAGTTTATTCCTTCAATCAATTTTGACGATGATCCCGCAATCACTAAGTTAATAAAAAAGCTGAACAAATTATGCGTTTCTCCGAACTCAATTCGCACAAATGTACAGAAACGTGCAAAAGTAAAGAAACGTGCTAAAAAGCTATTAAAACAACTTTCTGCGAACAAATAAAATAATTAGATTATGCACACATTTAAAATTGATGAGTTTGATATTGTGTTGGAAAATGTAACACATGTTTCTATTATATTTCCCATTGGTAATGAGAAGATGCGTGGAGTATCATTTACTATACATTTAGTAGGAGGGGGGCAAATTAGTCCTAGTAGACATACTACTAATTGGAATAGATTATCTTATTTAGAAACTGAATTACAAGAAATAAAAACCAACTTATTAAACGCAATAAATGGACGTACTTAGATTATATCAAGACTACGGAGTAGATCACTTGACAGAAGGACATAAACATTGTCGAGATGGTTGGGTGAATACTCCTTGTCCTTTCTGCTCAGGGAATGACGGCTATCATCTTGGGTGGAACATGTATGATAATTACTACAAATGTTGGAGATGTGGTTGGCATCCTCTAGTCAAATCTTTAGCACTAATACTGAATCTGTCGGATAGAGAAGTTTACACGATTGTAAAAGGGTATGGAGTGATTCGTAGCTTTGTAAAGAAGATAGCAAAGGACAAGAAAGAGTTTTTGTTGCCGTCTAATCTCACTAAGCTAAGTAAACAACACAGGCAATACTTGAAGGACAGACAGTTCAAACCTAGTAAGATTGAAAAGATTTGGGGGGTGAAAGCAGCAGGTCCTATTTCTAGTTTAGACAAATTAGATTACAGTTTCAGAATAATAATTCCATTTACTTGGAATGGAGAAACTGTTACATTTGATTCTAGGGATATTACAGATATGCGAAAGAACAAATATCAAGCTTGCCCAAAAGAACGTGAGGCTGTTGAACACAAAAAGATTTTGTATGGGAATCAAGAAGCTTGGGAAGATACAGGAATCTGTGTTGAAGGACCTACTGATGTGTGGCGATTAGGGGAACAAGCATTTGCTGTATCAGGAATTGAATACAAAGATGAACAAGTCCGAGAGATTGCTAATGTGTTCAAAAAAGTAGCTGTGGTTTTTGATGATGAATCACAAGCAAGGAGACAAGCTAGGAAGCTAGTAAAAGATTTGCAGTTCAGAAATGTAGATGCTTACAGTATTAAGGTAGAAGGAGACCCTGGAAAGATGTCTCAGAGCAAGGCAAACAAATTAGTTAAAAACATTTTAAATAAATAAATTATGTATTGGAGTATTTATATTTTTATATTCAATTTGTGTAATACAAAAAAGTTGAAAAGAATCAGAGCGTATTCACTTGGATTAGTTGAAAGAATGTGGAGATTTAACGCATTAGCAGGTTGGGAAATATACAATGACGGGATTAAAGTATCGGGAAATCAGTATTACTTAATACTAATTAAATGAAAACAAAAAGAAAGAAAAAGAAAGCTAAAGGAATTGCTATT
>JBFFLJ010000048.1:0-10753 GCA_041554935.1 Candidatus Izemoplasma sp. | reverse complement strand
TTAATGTTCTAATTAAAAAGTCTTTTCATATTTTATCACAATAAAATGGCAATTGCAACAGTTAAGACCTTCTCTTAATAAAGGTAAAAACATATGAAAATGCACTCATATTTTGAATATCAAACAATATAGGCGTTCTTTCATATATATTTATATAAATTTTGAAGAAACAAATTTACAAAAATCGATTATATTAAAAGAAAATGCTCCAAACCAAAAAAAATTTATGTTTTCCCTTGATTTTTATATAAATTGTGCTAAAATAATTTATGCTGTTAAAAATCTATTTGAGATGGAGGTAATAACTATGGCTAGAGAATGTTATGCAACTGGTGTTAAAGGTATGAGCGGTAACAAACGTTCACACGCAATGAATACATCAAAAAGAAAATGGAAAGCTAACCTTCAAAAAGTAAGAATCATCGATGAAAACGGTGAAGAAAAAAGAGTATTAGTTTCAGCTAGAGCATTGAAAAGTGGTTTAGTAAAACGCGCTTAATCTAAAAAATAATTAACTATTTGAGCCGTAGTTACGGCTTTTTTTATGGCCTTTTGGCCTTTTTGTATGTCATCTTGATAACGTCAGTTATATTATGTATATGAGGCGGTACGGTCTTCTAAGCTTAGAGGCTTGACATTTGTCACACTAAGAACCATGTTTGGATGTACAACTCTCCTCCCTTCTTTTTTTTGAAAAAAGCACTCAATTTGAGTGCTTTTTCATTTGCTTTCATTTTGATGAATCACTAACAAAAATCCTGATGAAAAAGAGATTATTCCACTGCCTTCATTACTAATACATAGTGGATCATTAATCGAAAGATTATGGTTATTTAATTCATATTTAAACCCAGATAAAGATAATTCAGTAACGTCTTTCAATGCAAACAAAGATATGTATTGAAAATCATTTGAAATACTATATTTTCCTGGTTTAAGCCCATACATAGTAACAGATTCTGTGATAATTTTTATGTCGTATTTCATTATCAAAAGCAGATTTGCATAGGAATGGTCGAACCGTTTCCCGATTCCTCCATACATTTCAATTGACTTGGGTTGAAGTTTTATTGCTTCTTCTAAAGCTATCATTGAATCGGTTTGATTTTTTACTTGTGGATATTTTAAAATCTTTTTTGCATATTTGTTTATTTTTTCTATTTCTGAGTTTTGAATACTATCAAAATCGCCAAGAGCAAGATCAAAGTATATATTGTTTTTGATCAATAATTCACATCCTTGGTCAACACCAATTATATAGTCACCATCCTGTTTTTGGAACAATGCAGTGAGATCATAAGGAATTGGTCCAGTGATGATTTTAACGTTCATCGTAATAACTCGACTTTTGCTGATGGGTTATCGCTGTTAAAAATATAACTACCCGCAACAAGAACATCAGCACCAGCTTCTTTACAAAGCTTTCCAGTTATCTCATTTATACCACCATCAACAACAATCAGTAAAGTTGGATTGACACGGTTTGCGATTGCTCTTATTTCACGAATTTTTTCTAATGCGTTGTCAAGAAAGGCTTGTCCTCCAAATCCTGGCTCAACACTCATAACTAGAACTTGGTCAACATTGATTATCAATTCTGATATTGTTGAAACTGGTGTGTTAGGTTTCAATGATACTCCAACTTTTGCACCGTGTTTTCTGATTTCATTTATCATTAAAGAAGGGTCTTTCACTGCTTCAATATGAAAGGTGATACGATCACTTCCACTCTTGATATATTCCTTTGCATAGCGCATTGGATCTGAAATCATGAGATGAGTGTCTAAAATTTGTTTCGTATATTTGCGTAATCCTGATACGACAACAGGTCCTATTGTAATATTTGGAACAAAGTGTCCATCCATTACATCGACGTGAAGCCATTCAGCATTTGCGACTTGCTGGATTGATTGATCTAGATTTCCGAAATCCGCGGATAAGATTGATGGCGCTATTATCATGAATACCACTCCTAATATTTTGGTTTTTGCGACTTAATTTCTTCGGTAATTGATACATAATTTTGATAACGACTCGGCAAGATTGTACCTTTTTCTAATTCAGCTTTAACAGCACATTTTGGTTCATTAATATGCGTACATCCCCGAAATTTGCATTGACTTGAAATTGTAAAGAAATCTACAAAACAGTCTTTAATTTCCTCTTCTAATATATCATAAAATTCTAATTTTGAGAACCCAGGTGTATCAGCAACCAAACCACCAAATAAGGGGTGTAATTCCGAATGTCTGGTTGTATGTTTTCCTCGTCCTAAAGCCTTTGATATCTCGTTTGTTTCTAACTTGAATTCGGGATTAAGACTATTGAGAAGACTGCTTTTTCCTGCACCGGTTTGTCCTGCGAAGACACTCACTTTTTCATTAAACATGTCTTTGATATCTCGAACACCAATTTGTGACTTGTTGGATAGGTAATAGACATCATAGTATTGCTCATAGTATGTCATTTGTTCTTGAAGTTTTCGTAGTTCTTCATCTGTCAATAAATCGATTTTCGTTATGACAATAACTGGCTTAATTGACTCGTGTTCAATCAATAATAAAAAACGATCTAAAAGATTGAAACTGAAATCAGGTTGTTTCGCACTATGAATCAAAATTGCTTGATCAATATTACAAATTGGTGGTCTTGTTAAATTGTTTTTGCGGGGAAACAACGTCATTATAAAGTCATCATTAAATGTGACCATATCTCCTACTTTAGGAGATTCATCTTTATGTCGAAACTTCCCACGTGCTTTTAGCACGTGAGAAATATTTTGTTCATCTAAGACTGTGTACAGTCCACCTATTAATTTTGTAATTCGACCTTTTTTCAAAGTAACCTCCTAGATTTGATACATTTTCATTGCTTCTTGTAATGAAATTTGTTTAAGATTGCGCTTCGCAACGTAACCGCTAATCAAGAAGATGATAAAATATATCAATAGCGCAATTAGTCCATGCCACCATACAAATTGAATCGGGAACAGTAAATCATAGAATTGCGCAAACAAAATTTCAATTGCATAAAATGATACAATCGCAGAAGGAATCGCAAGCAAGAATGCAAGAACACCATAGGTTAAATATCCGCCCAACACCATTTTATTGATCTCTTTATCATTATAACCGATAACTTTAAATAATGAAATGTTATAAAAATTATCTTCAACTGTCATAACGCTTAAGATATAGATGATGATTGCCCCTATTACAATTGACACGATGATCATTAAATAGATCATCACATTAAAGAATTGTTGCATACTGTAAGCTTGTTCTAGTATATTTTGTGTGTTAATCACTACCATAAAGTTCGCAGCGTCTAGTGGTGTTTCAGAGTAGACAGTGTTGAAATGTGATGCATCTTGTCCGATAAAGACTGCTAGATCTTCGATATTATAATATGCTTTATTTCCGGAATACTCTTCGGTAATCCCTTCGACTCGTAATGTTATTTCATTATCTCCAATCTGCAAAGTGAGATTATCTCCAATACGGAATCCTTTTGTTACACTCAGAGATTTCGTGATGACAAGCCCTGAATCAATGTCACTAGTAATAATATTGTGGTGTTTATCATATAAAGGATGAAGGACGGTATTAGAATTAAGTCCAACAATATAGACTTCTTCTTCGTCTAACAATGCGCTTGGTAATTCTAGTACTTTCTCTTGGGTTCCCGAAACGATGCAAGGAGTTTGATAATCACAGTAGCCAATATAATCATGTGATGTATTATCATAATAATCAAACAGCATGCGGTCGTAAATTCCGACCATTCCTAAACTAAGATAGATTAAAAATGCTGCGTAAAACATCCCAATAAAGAATACTGCGAATTTTACTAGATTACGATATAATAATAAATGTTGTAGTTTACTAGTAATTGATAATTTCTTAATTAGTTTCCCAACTTTTTTGGTAATGATATTTGCTGAAGAGGAAACTTCTGGGTTTAATAGTTCAACTGGTTTTTGGCGAAGCATACGGATGATAATTAGGTAACTTACGCCAAGGATAAATGAAAATGGTGTAATGACACTAATGAAGAATGTTAATGCTGATTGTTGAATTGGATTTGCGGGTAACAAATAGAATAGTAAAAACATATTCTTCATTGGATCAGCTGCTAAATATCCTAAATAATAACCTAATATGACAGTAGGTAGTGCCATAATTGCGATAAAAAAGATATATGGGAGAGCAATTTCACTGTTTTTATAACCAAGAGATTTTAATATCCCAATTGCTCCACGCTGTTTGTTCAACACTTTCGAAACCATAATTCCAACAATCATCAAAGCAATTCCTGAAATCAGCAAACTTAATCCGATTGATTGTGCGCGTCCACCGTTTAAATCAGCATATATTGCTCCACTACGGATATTATTTATCGTTAGAACCACTGAAGATACAAAATCTAGATTTCTATCATGAAAGGTATCGATTACTTCTGTTTTAAATATATCATCGTCATAATCATTATTATATTCACCTGCTAATTCAAATTGAATGGTTGCATTTAATGATTCGAATTCTGTATTTGAAAACAATGCAGGAGTTTGTGTTTTATTATCGAAGATTAAGTCATTTGAAAACACAGCTAAACTATAATCAGGGAATAAAACAAAACCACTGATTGTATAGGTAGTTGATTGAATAGTAATTGTATCATATAGTTCTAAACCATTTGATATAGCAAACATCTCACTTACGGCTATTTCCGTATCAAGTAGAGGTTTTTCTCCATCGACAATCGTCGACAGATTGATATCATTAGAATCTTTCAGTGCGCGTATTTTATAAGAAACATCGCCATAATCAAAATAGACATCTTTAAATTCTCGTAGTTCCAAAAATATATTTGGATACTCTGATGTTAAAATGCTAATACGATATTCTTGCAAATCGTAGTAACATGATTCATTGATTGCTTTTAATGAACTTATTGTGTAAGGTATTTCTGTAACTGCAGGACAATTATTTGTGATATAGGTTATATCATCTTCAAGCATCAAATCAAGGGTTTTAATTGAAAACTTTTCTTGGTTCGCATCTATAAAATATTGATCTGTCGGTTCTTTAACACCAACAATCGCATAATCCATTACAGTGTACATAAAACTGCTAAGCGTAATGATTACTCCTAGTAAAAGTAACTGAATATATTGTCTTTTTAGTGTGCGATAAACATTTCTAAATAACATTCTAACCCCAAGTTATTTCAGATGCATTTTTTACGTTTTTATTTTCAATGATGTCAACAATTTCCCCTGAGTTTAATTTAACGATACGGTTTGCCATAACGCCAATACTTGGATTATGGGTGATTAAAATAATTGTTGTTTGGAACTCTCTGTTTAACATTTGTAACACACCAAGGATTTCTTTTGCATTTTCCTCATCTAGAGCACCTGTTGGTTCATCACAAAACATGATTTTTGGGTTTTTGACAACGGCACGTGCGATACTGACACGTTGTTGTTCACCACCACTTAATTGGAAGGGATATTTTTCAATATTCTGAGTTAATCCCACTTTTTCAACAATTTCCTCAACGGTAAATGGGTTCAAACTAACTTCGCGACCTACTTCAACATTTTCTCGAACATTCAAAGTTTGTAGTAAATTATATTGTTGAAAGATGAATCCTAAATTATTTCGACGAAATTTAGTCAGCTCTTTTGAATTCATCGAGCTAATCACATCTTGATCAATTGTAATTATTCCACTTGTCGGATTATCTAACCCACTACATACGTTAAGCATTGTACTTTTTCCACTACCAGAAGGGCCAAGTAAGACAACAAATTCCCCTTCAGTAATTTCTAAATCAACATTTTTTAAAGCAGTTGTTTCGACTTCACCTGTGCTATAAATTTTCGTTACGTTTTGTAATTTAATCATGGTTTTCCTCCAAAATATATTCTTTTAATATAATATCGATTTTATTTGAGATACGATCAATTAACTCTTCTTTATCTATGTCTTTTTTGTATAAGTACATCATTAATTCAAATGCAAAAACACTATACATTATTTCACTTAAAGAAGTCGGATCAACTTTTTTAATAAATCCCTTTTCAATAAGTTTTCGAAAATATCCAGTTAGTTCTTCCATATATTCAAAATCTAATTTAATTAACTTTTGGAACGATTCTGGTCTTTTTTTGGCCATTTTTAAGCTTGCTATTGCGAGTTCGCCTAAAATTCCTTTCGGAATTTTTACAATATAATTTAGAAACTTCATTGTGTGATCAAGAACGGCTTTACTAATATCACTTTCTAGCAATAATTGTTGGTGATAATATTCTTCATTCACATCAACTTCAAGAGCGATACTCTCAAAAAATATTTCTGATTTGCTATCAAAATAGTTAAAGAGTGTACCTTCTGCAATTCCAACTTTCTTTGCGATATTCTTTGTTGAAACATGATCATAGTCTGAATCTAAAAATAATTCTCGCGCCACACTGACTATTTTACTACGTACTACTTCTTTTTCGGCTTTACTTATTCGTGCCATATGTCACCACCTTATAATATGAGTTCACTCATATGAATACACTCATATTATAAAACTACATTCAATTTTTGTCAAATAAAAAAGCACTTTATGTGCTTTTCTTAAAAATCCCATTCGTTGCTTGTAACTTTTTGTTCTTGTTGTACATATAAATCCTCTTCTGGAAGAGGATTTTTTACATATTCTTTTTTTAAATCCAAATAGAATTGCATTTGTGTTTGGTACATATAAGGATATAGATAAATTCCCAAAATTCCAAATGAAAGGATTGTTAGTATTATCCATCCAAAAAATGATAACTGAAGAAAGAACAATCGCGCTTTATGGCCATTCATCATACGTCTTGATGCTTCAATCGCTTCATTTCCTTTATAATTAAAATCTTCATCCATAAGTAAATATGGAGTTAAGAAATATGAGTAAGCTTTAACGATTCCTGGAATGATAAGTAGCAGCGACCATAAGAAGATATACAAGAAATATAAAGCCATTGTCCCAACATGCCCCATAAAGTCAGATTTGAATGAATAGAACAAATCTCCTAAGTCTTCTTCTTTTTTTGAAAGCATGTAGTTAAAACGGACATATCCCACTTCTAACGGTAATGACACAAAGATTGTGCCGATGATATATGCCGATGATCCTGCACTAGAAATAAGCATAAATAATAATAACACACCTATTGCTATTCCCCATTTGTTTTCTAAATTGCTTTTAGCAATTCGTTTTAGTTGTTTTGAATTCATAGCCTCACCCTTTCGTGTTTTTGCTTCTTAATTGTCCGCATGCTGCGTCAATATCAGAACCTTTTTCCCGTCTCAATGTAGACGTTATTCCCCGTTTTAATAGTTGTGCGTGAAATTGTTGTGCCCTAGCTTCATTTGCACCTTTATATTGGAATTCTTGAACAGAATTATAACGAATTAAATTCACATAGCAATTCATTCCCCGCAATAAATCACTTAGCTCATTAGCGTGTTTGATATCGTCATTCACATTATGAAGCAAAATATACTCAAATGTGATGCGACGATTTGTTTTGTCAACATAGTATTTTGCCGCAGCCATAACGTCTTCCAAATTGTATACTTTATTAATTTTCATTAGTTTTGAACGGATATCATCATTCGGAGCGTGTAAGCTAATCGCAAGATTCACTTGTAATTCTTGATCTGCAAACTGATATATTTGAGGAACAATTCCACTTGTTGATATGGTGATATGTCTTGCCCCAATTTCTAATCCATAAGGCGAATTGATTACTTTAACAAAGTTCATTGTATTCTCATAGTTATCAAATGGCTCACCAATCCCCATCACAACAACATGACTAATGCGTTCTTTTGATATCTCTTCAACTTTTATGATTTGTTGGACTATTTCACCAACTGTAAGGTTTCGTTTCTTAGAGAGCAACCCAGAGGCACAAAACGAGCAGCCAATATTGCATCCCAACTGTGTAGTTACACATACACTATTCCCGTAATTATGGCGCATTAGAACGGTTTCAATTAAATTACGATCACTAAGTTCAAATAAAAACTTTTCTGTCAAGTCGCTGCTAATTTGATGACTTTTGACATTGATTTTAGAAATATAAAATGTTTCATAAAGATAATCACGTAGCGCTTTACTTAAATTACTCATCTGCGAAAAGTCAGTAATCTTCTTTTTATATATCCATTCAAAAACTTGTCTCGCATTGAATTTCTTAAATCCAGAAGAAACAAGATTATTTTCCAATTCTTCTATCGTAATTCCGTATAAATTTATCATATAATCACCAGTTTAATTATACCATATTTCAATAAAAAAAGTATTTTTCAATACTCTTTCTTTGATTAGATAATGAAGTTCCATATAAAGAAGCCAAGAATAGCTCCTATGATTGCTGCATTCGCACCATTTGGTCTACTTGCACGTAATACAAAAAACAGTATTACACCGACAAGTGGTAAGAAAAATGATAATACTCCCCACCCAAAACCAGAACCTTCTTCTTGGTTTGCAACACTTTGTGTATGCGTTTTTGTGTTTTTTGATGTCTGATTATTATATGTATAAGAAATATTTTGATTGGCCCTAGCCTGAACCCCTTTATTACCGAGAGCAGCACCACAAACCGGACATGAAATTTTATTACCATATACGTTGTTTCCACAAGCCTTGCAAACATCTGACATATAAATCACCTCTTTTATTATGTTCTAACATTTGTAATTATATCATAAAAGAGAAATTAACTGTGATTTTTTTGTGAATATTATAAGATTTTTTTTCAATTTTTTTTACAATAAAATCACGAGAAATGAATTGTGTTAAAACCGAAAAGAATCAAGCAAATAATTTCGAGATAAATATAACTGACCAGACTCATAAAATATAACTTAATAGAATTTGATTAATTTGTACTGTTTATCAAATATAGGTATCTATTAAAATAATAAATATTATTAAATATAAGTAAAATTTTAGAAGGTAGTCAGTCGAAAGAGTAAAGAAATCAATATTCTATTTGTGAAAATTCTTTTTTATAAAAAAACGATAATTTCGTGAGAAAATGTAGTACAATAATCACAATAAATTCAATAATTATTATAGTGCTATATTAACACAAAATTAAAATATATTAGAGTTTTCATATTAACCACCAATAGTAATCAAACAACATTGATATTGATTAATCCTATAATATAGGATATAATATACAGTGTAAGCGATTTACTACTATAGATGGTCATTTTTCACGTGTTATACTATATTGATATTGTGGAGTATATATTATGAGGAAGAAAAATATAAGAAAAACCGTATCTAAGCCGTATCAACAATTCTCAGAAAAAATCACATTTTTCACACACATGCTTGTCCATTCTGAGTCAGAATTACAATTAGGCTGGCATGATGAAGTTGAGATTATTAAAATAATTTCAGGAGAAGGCGAGTATACTATTAGTGGTAGACAATATCGGGTTCGGGCAGGTAGTTTTATCCTTATTAACTCAAATCAAATTCATTCTGCGAGAGCTTATGAAGGTAGACCACTTATAAATCAGTCATTAAAATTCAACTACTCAGCATTTATTAACACGGAAACTGATTCTACTACAATGGACTTTTTTATACCCCTATTACATAATGAAATGTATCTTCCAAACACAATTTTAACTACTTTTTCAATCTACAAAGATGTTGAAACAATGTTTGATAATATTGCATACATCGCACAAAAAGACGACGACTGTTCACAATTGCTTTTCAAGTCCCATATCTACCATCTCTTCTATTTGTTTTTTAAGAATAATTTTGTTTTTCATAATACTATTTCCGCTGATATCGGTGTTTCTTCAGAGGAAATGGTGAAAACAACAATAGAATACATTCACGCAAATTATCATGATGAAATTCCACTGGATTTGTTATCAGAAATTGTTGGTACTTCAAAACCACATTTGTGTAGAATTTTCAAGAGAATGACAAATCAAACTATTTCAGAATACCAAAATAATCAAAGAATTGCTGAAGCCTGCATTTTATTGCAAACTACAAATGATCAAATAATTAAAGTGGCTTTTGATGTTGGGTACCATAACCTATCTCATTTTAATTCTCGTTTCAAGCAAAAAGTTTTGATAACTCCTCACGAATTCAGAAAACAGATCAAAAAACGGTAGTTATTTGAAATAAATCTATTTAGTGGAAATTAGCAATTCTAACGACAATAGAGTAACCAGTTATTGGAGGAAATTAAGAAAATGAAGAAATGTCCAAATTGTAAAGTAAAGACCATTAACACTTTTAACAAATATAATATGTTACCAAATAAAAGCACATCATGTTCAAATTGTGATGCAAAATTAACTAGTTCTAGTAATTTTCTAATGCTGATAAGTATACCCTATATTTTATTTGCTATTATCTTGTTTGTATTGCACGTGCCTATTGATCAAAACAGAGTACAATTTTTATCTATATTACTAGGTTCTGGTGTTGTTATGTATATTATTCAAAACATATTTATTCCATATAAAGTAATTAATGAAAAGAAGTAATTGTCCTACAAATCAAAAAGCACTCAAATTAAAGTGAACCCCGTTTAGTGGACATGAAATAAAAAAGTAAACATCTTCATACTATAATAAGAGTATGGAGGTGTTTTTATTATGGCAAAGAAAGGACAAGAGTATAACAAGTATAATTTGGAGTTTAGATTGAAGGTTAT
>JBFFLJ010000047.1:0-11031 GCA_041554935.1 Candidatus Izemoplasma sp. | reverse complement strand
TCACATAATTTGCAACTAAAAAAGGACACTTTCGTGTCCTTTTTCTTACATTACAACGCTATCTTGGTCCTGTTCTTCCTCCGTACTAGGAAGGCGTTTTTCAGCTTCGTTTTCCTTTGGAACACTTGATTGTTGGTATACTGCTTTTTCATAACGATAGACTTTGTATCCTTTTCCACCATCATAAATTAGGAACCCGCCAACAACAACACTAAATCCTAAAATCCACCAAATAATCAACATTGGATCATATGGATTGAACACAGAATAGCTCCCAAATACTAAAGCGAAGATATGAAAAGAATACAAGATAATATCGCTTTTCTCTTTGCCATATGAGACACCATAAAAATGAACTCCACCACGAAGTAAAAAATAAATCCCAACAATAAATCCAAACATGGTTCCCATTGTCGGTTCAATCGCTAAAATATAAACAATGAAGAATACACCAATCATCACATCAACAGTAATTTCAATGATATTAATTGTTTTGATCACATCGTTTGACTGCGTTTTTACAAATGGCCATAATCGAATCACTGCATACACAATCATCGAAGTCCCAGTAAACGTTACAACAATTTTTTGGCCTTCTCCAAGCGGCAAATAGATTGCCAATCCTACTAATAATGCTGCCCCTACAATTTTAAGAGCCCAACCATACGTTTTTACTAATTTCATCTTTCTACCTCCTATGCTTGTTCGTACAATACATCAGGTACTTGTTTCTTTTCAAATAAATGAATCACGACATAAAATAAATAAAAATATGCCATTCCGACAAACTCTACTAAAATTATATAATACGGAATTCCTCCAAATTTACTGATGGAAGGGAATTTGTCGATTTTTGCTGGATCTAAGAATAAGAACATAAAATCTGTATCCATATAATAATTAAATATCATCATAAAAATTGCGAGAGACTGTAAAATATAAAACGAGTGTAAAATCTCTTTCTTTTTAGGATAATACGAGTGAACAAATAAGAAATATAGTGGCGTCAATATTAAAATTCCATGAGCAATCATAAATTGATAATATCGATAAAAACTAGAATTGTATCCAAGAACTGGATTAAAAAAACTAATCAATCCTCCACCTAAGCCAGCGACTAAGACAAATGTATAAATTGTGCGATTCTTTGTGAATAATAAAATAATCGCTAGAAACATAGAAACACTACATAATTGAAATGGTAAAACAATCGTATCAAAGCCATATATAGCGAAACGGAAAATATAATGGCTAGAGTAGACAATCGCAAAAATAATCCCAATGATAATTCGCAGATTACGATCTAATCTTTGACTTTTTTTAAAGATATTTCTATAACGATACAGTAACACAGCCAATAGGAAGACAGTTATAATTGGAATCCAGTATTCGGCAACTGATAAATCATAGAAAATACCTGTTCGATAAGGGCTTTGATAATTAAAAAACGTGCTCATTTAGACCCCCCCTTTCCTTTATTATACTATGTTTGATAGATTTTTAAAAATGAATAAATAAAAAATCCTAGAAAATTGGAAACCACTCATTGCAGAACCTCGGTTCTACTAGTGTGGTAGCCTCTTACTTTACTATTAGGGTTCCTTCTTTGATGATGTGAAGGCTTCCTCACAAGTAAAGTCTCAGCCCCGAATGTGATAAGTTGGGGTCGCAGTATGAGTGATTTCCAATTAACTAGGATACATTAATTATACTCTTAAAACCGAGAATAGTCAAATGACTCGCCATAAAAAAAACGGCCGTTTTAATCTTTTAAAAACGCCGTTTCTTATTAAATGATTTCCTCTTTATCCTTTTCATAAGCAGCTAGAATCAGGAATAAATACATCAAATAGACAACATAAAAATACATTGGTTGGACCATGCCGTTAATAAAGGCTGTAACGATAATTAATATGAATAGATACCACTTAAATAAATGTTTTGCTTGAAAGATCATTTTGAACTTTGCAACAAACAACCAAATGAACCCACCAATACCAACTAACCCTAATGTACTAACTTGGGCAATTGTATTATGATAATTAAGAGAACCAAATTCACTTAAATAATATCTTGAACTATATATGCCACCACTTCCAAATATTGGATGCAGTTTCAATTGATTCCAAGCTTCAACCAGTAATTCTAGGCGATCATCATAATGTAATAAATCGCGTTCAAACAACGTTAAAATATAATCAGATATAATTGCACTTTGTTCTAAGTAATACACTCCAATCACCAATACTGCTACAAGGAGTAATACTTGAATAAGGAGTTTCATACGATCTTTATCATAAATGATAATAACAGGTACTAATACTAAGGCATAAACCCCTACACTGAGAATAGATGAGCGCGATAACGTTAATAAAATACCAACAACTGTGATAATTGCAACCAACATATAATATAGTTTAAATTTTGATATTGTGATTAAGTATGCTATCAACGGGATCGCCATCAAATTCACAAATATCACAACATTAATATTTTCCCATCCAAGATCGATTGAGCGACTACGAATGATTTCAATGATTGTTAAATCGCTTTGCATCATATAATACACCATTTCAAATGTAACAAGAACACTGGCATACATTAATATCTTTGAAATATGTTGTAAATTATCAGTATTTTTGTCCAAAGTATTCAAAAAGTATAAATAAAAACAAAGGATACTGACAATTTGGAAGAAACCAGCAAATGATATAAATAAGTCAGGGCCATTGATACAAGTAATTATACTAGCAACTGACAAAAAGACTAATGGCCAAAACAAACGACCTTTCATTGTTAGTTTACGATTCCTAATCAAGTCAACTACACCTAAAATAGTTATAATTGTTACATAAATAATTGTTGTTTTTACATTACCATTTAACGCAGGTGAACTCATATGAATATAGATTGGTAGTGGTATTAAATATACTACATCTATTTTCTTAATAATAATGAAGAGCCCAATCACAATAAATATTGGTAAAATGTATAAATCAATCCATCTAATATAACTCAAAAAGCCCAGCGTTAGCAGTAACACTAGATATCCATCATATTTCATTTTTGAAAGAAAAATCTTCATATAAAATCACCATTGCTATTCTACCATAAAAATTGACATAAAAAAAGCAGTAAAACTGCTTATTTTAATAGGTCTATTAATTCAGCTTTTTTAAGTTTTGAGTATCCTTCAAGATTGCGTTCTTTTGCAAGCTCTTTCAATTCAACAACTGTCATACTTGTTACATCAACAGTGTCCTCTTTTTTGTTGACAGCTTTTGGAGTTTCCTTAGCTGGTTCTTCAACTTGAACTTTTGTTTCAGCAACAACTTCTTTTTTTACTTCTACTTTTTTTGCAGGTTTTGCTTTTGCAGGAGCAGGTACAACCACTTCTCCAGCTAATGCTTTTTTAGCAATTTCAACAAATGCTGTAAATCCTGCAGGATCATTAACTGCGATATCTGCTAACATTTTACGGTTTACTTCAACTGAAGCAAGACTTAACCCGTTGATTAATTTTGAATATGATAATCCATTTAATCTTGATGCTGCATTGATTCTTGTAATCCATAATTTACGGAAATCTCTTTTTCTACGTTTACGATCACGGTAAGCGTAAGATAGTGATTTCATTACTTGTTCATGAGCAGTTCTATATAATAAATGCTTACTTCCAAAGTACCCTTTGGCTAATTTTAATACTTTTTTACGTCTTTTTCTGGCTACGTTTCCGCCTTTTACTCTTGGCATTATTCTTTCCTCCTAATTCTTGTCGACTTATTTAACGTTCGAAATTTGTTGTTTAATTCGTTTGTAATCACTTTTTGATACTAATGTTAAGTTTTTATGTCTTCTTTTTGCTGATTTTGATTTCGCACTTAATAAGTGACCTTTGAATGCTCTAGAAACTTTTAATTTTCCTGTAGCAGTTCTTTTAACTCTTTTCTTTGTACCTTGATGAGTTCTCATTTTAGGCATAATTTTCACTCCTTATTATTTTTTATCTTTGATTGGAGCTAATGTACAAAACATATTGCGTCCATCTAATTTTGGTAAAGATTCTACTGTAGCAACATCTTCACAATCTTTTGTATAACGAATGATTACTTCACGACCCTTATTGGTATATGCCATTTCACGGCCTCTGAAGCGAATTGAAATCTTTAATTTGTCACCTTCACTTAAAAATTTACGACCGTGTTTCAATTTTGTGTTGTAATCCCCGATGTCAATCTTTGGTGAAAGTCGAATTTCTTTTAAAGATACAATCTTTTGATTTTTACGAGCTTCTCGTTGTTTTCTTGCTTGTTCATATTTAAACTTGTTGTAATCCATGAACTTTGCAACTGGTGGTTTTGCTGTTGGAGCGACTAATACAAGGTCTAAATCACGTTCAAATGCCATTTCCATAGCTTTACGTGTATTCATAACACCAAGTTTTTCTCCATCATCTGCAATGACCATTACTTCTCTTTGACGAATGCCTTCGTTGATCAAATTGTCATCACTATTTCTTTTTGGTAATTCACGACTGAATTTATTTATAGTTACACCTCCCGATATAATTGTTCGTTTTTTTTGTGGAAAGTATATAAAAAGTGTGCGTACCTACGGGTACCCACACATAAAATATAAAATCTATTTTAGTAGCTTTAACCTATTACCATCCGTAATCAGGTGAGAGTGGGTACTCTTCTTTCCACAATATGCAATTTTTACTGCATTAATATAATATCACACTTGACTTAATTGTCAACTATTAATTATCTTCTTTTGGTTTAATAAAGTTCTTTGCATAGTCTGCTTTGTTAATTTGGCGGTTTCTCGCAATTGCAAGAGCTCCTTTAGGAACATTTTTTGTCACGGTACTTCCCGCAGCGATGAAGACATTGTCACCAATTTCAAGTGGAGCAATTAAATTGGTGTTACACCCAATAAAGACATCATCCCCAATAATTGTTTTGTTTTTATTGACTCCATCATAATTGACAGTAATACTTCCACAACCAAAGTTGACGTTTTTACCAGTTTCGCTGTCACCAATATACGCCAAATGTGCCGCTTTGGTTCCAGAACCCGTTTTACTTTTCTTAATCTCAACAAAGTTTCCGATACGGTTGTTTGGTCCGATTTCAGCGCCATTACGTAAATGCGTAAACGGTCCAATCACTGTATTTTCATGAACTTCACTATCAAATACTAAGCTATGTTTGACAACAACGTTCTCATGAATCACAGATGTATGAATCTCCGAATTAGGACCAATTTTCGATCCTGTTTTGATGATACTTCCCCCTGTAATATAAGTGTTTGGATAAATCGTAACATTTCCTTCTATTGTAACATCATGTCCAATTGTCACTGTTTCGGGGTTAATAATACTAACGCCGTTCAACATATGTGATTGATTGATTTTATCACGCAAATACTTTTCAGCGATACTGATACTATATAAATCATTGACCCCCATTACTTTTTGGTTATCCCATAATTCAAACGTTCCAACAATGTAATCGGGTTTCAAGATTTCAACGATGTCCGTCAAATAGTACTCACCTTTTTGAGGGTTCACTTGAATCTTATCGACTGCTTTATATAAAAGACTATTATTCACGATATAAATACCGGTATTTACTTCTTTAATCTTCTTTTGTTCATCAGTACAATCATTGTGTTCAACGATTGCTTCAATGTTTCCAAACTCATTACGGATAATTCTTCCGTATCCTTTTGGATTATCAAATTTGGTTGTTAAAACAGTCAAATCATTCCCACGGTCTTTATGATATGAAAATACTTTATCTATCAATTTATAATCAACAAGCGGCATATCTCCAAGCATTACAATTGTTGTCCCACGTTTCTTTTCAAGTTGATCTTTAGTGACCATTATCGCATGACCTGTACCAAGTTGCTTGTCTTGATGAGCATAGCTTACACGATTTTTCAGTAACTCAATGAAGATTTCTTTTTGATGTCCAATGACAACAGTAGTTTCATCAATAACAGATTGCTCAATATTTTCGACGATATATTCAATCATTGGCTTTTTCAAGATTGGAAACGCACATTTTGGTAAAGCAGTTTTCATTCTTGTACCTTTACCTGCAGCTAGTACAATCGCGAAATTTTTCATTCGACTTCCCCCTTAATTGTTTCGATGACAGAAACAATCTTATTCATATAGAAATCCAAATCTTCTTGCTTTTCACAACTTAGTGTAACACGAATCAATGGTTCTGTGCCACTAGCACGTACCAGAACTTTACCATCATCTAAAAATACATCTTTGGTTTCTTGAATCACATCAAGAACGCGTTGATCTTGTAATATATCTTTATTATATGTTCGAATGTTTACCATTTGTTGTGGATACATTGTTACGTCTTGTAACAACTCACTAAATGATAGATTTGTTTCATATAAGATTTTTAATACAAATAAACTAACAAGTAATCCATCCCCAGTATTAATATAATCTTTTAAAATTATGTGGCCACTATTTTCGCCACCTAAGCTATAATCGTTTTCATTCATTGCTTCCAGCACATATTTATCACCAACATCAGTTAAAACGACCTGAATACTTTGACGATTTAATGCTTTAATAATACCTAAATTACTCATACTAGTTAACACAACTGTATCTTTTTTTAACAATCCTTTTTGTTTCAAATATCCCGCGATGATATAAATAATTAAATCACCATCAATGACGTTTAAATTGTTATCTACAAATAACACGCGATCGCCATCTCCATCAAAACTGATACCCAAATCAAGAGATTGTTCTTTGACAAGATTGGTAATTGCTTCTAAATGTGTGCTACCAACATTCAGATTGATGTTTTTTCCATCAGGTTCATTACCAATTTGCACATAGTTCGGACAAACTTGTTCAAATACAGCCTTTGCAATTAAATGATTTGCCCCATTTGCGCTATCGATTCCAACGACAAAATCCATCATATCTAACTCTAATTGATCTATAATATCCATATAAAGATCATATACTTCATCTGACTGGAAAATCGTTCCAACTTTATCCACAGTGAATTCACGGTTTCCATCAACAAATGTTTCAATCGCTAGTTCTTCAATCTGTGTAAGTTTATTTCCCTTATGAAACACTTTAATACCGTTATCTTGATACGGATTATGTGAAGCGGTTATCATTACTCCCGCAATACCTTTTTCTTTACTATATGCACTAATTAACGGTGTACTAACAACACCTGCAAGCATAACGTTTACGCCCACAGACTGTGCACCTGAAGCAACACCATACATCAATTCTGTACTGCTCTCTCTAGTGTCAATCCCAATCACAAGTCGCGAAATACCAAGTGATTTTTTTAAGCTTTGGCCAACTTTAAATGCTAAACTTGCTGAAAGTTCAACGCCAAATCTACCTCTAATTCCATCTGTTCCAAAATACTTTGCCATTAGTAAGCCCCCTTTTAACAAATCAATTATATCACAAAAAAAATAAATAAGTGAATTATTTAATATCCGTTTTTTCTTCAGGATGTCAATATGATTCTTCACATATTTTTATATCATTATTATAACTTAACATTTCTTTATATTGTGAATATTCTGTGAAAAAGATTTCAAAAGAAAAGCGTTACTCTACAGTAACGCTTTTTGCTAGATTTCTAGGTTTATCAATGTCATACCCACGATGGAGTGCGGCATAGAAGGCAATCAATTGTGCGGGAATAACAGTCAAAATTGGACTAAACAATTCAAACACGTCATCGACAACAATTTGATCGGTTCTTTTGTGAACTCCTCTTGTGCTGATAACTAGTGCTTTAGCACCTCGAGAAATAACTTCATTCAGATTGCTTCTCGTGTTTTTTGCGATTTTTCGCTGTGAAATAAACGCAATGACTGGGGTATTCTCTTCGATTAATGCGATAACACCGTGTTTTAATTCGCCAGCGGCAAGTCCTTCTGTTTGAATGTATGAGATTTCTTTTAATTTTAAACTCGCTTCTAAACAAGCGTAGTAATCTATTCCACGACCGATATAGAAACAGTTTTGTTTGGTTAAATATTCCTTAACTAATGATTCAATATAATCACGCTTATCAATAATATTTTCAATACTAATTGCTACTTTGCTTAATTCCTTTTTAAGATTTATGTGCTTATCACTTAAGGCATAAGCAAGAATACTCAATACTGCGATTTGTGCAGTATACGCCTTAGTACTAGCAACAGCAATTTCTGGACCAGCATATAAATCCATTGCAAAATCGACTTCTCTAGCTAGTGTTGATGTTATGACATTGGTAATCGTTAAAGACCGATATCCCATTGCCTTGATATTAACAAGGACAGCACGTAAATCAGCTGTTTCTCCTGATTGTGAAATAAAGATAAACAATGGTTTTTTACTCAATAATGGTATATTATAAGCAAATTCACTTGCGATATGAACTTCACAAGGAATATTTGCTAATTTCTCAAACAGTTCTTTTCCAATAAAGCCAGCATTCATACTTGTTCCAGCTGCAATGATATATAGACGATCGCTATCTTTAAATGCTTTTAAGACTTCTTGATCTACAACAACTTCATTTTGATCATTAAAATATTTACCAATAATTCCACGAATAACTGAAGGTTGTTCGTTAATTTCCTTTAACATGAAATGTGAATATTCACCTTTTTCAATATTCAAATAGTTCACATCAATGGTTTTTACCTCATATTCCAATGGTTTTCCGATGATATCCAATAAACGATAACCATCTTTCTCAATTTCAACAAATGTCTTATCTGCGAGATGAATATATTCTTGGGCATATCCAACAAGGGCCATGACATCCGATGCAACAATCATCCCATTATTACTAATTCCAATTAATAGAGGACTTTTGTTTTTTGAGGCATATAGTTTCGTACGATCTGTTGTATCAATAATCGCTAAAGCATAACTACCTTCTAATAAACTCATTGTTTTACGGATTGCTTCTGATACATCCATTTCAACACTGAATTTCTCAATTAAATGCGCAATCACTTCCGTATCGGTATCACTAATGAACGTATCGTCCAATAAGTATTCTTGTTTTAATTCATTATAATTATCGATTACGCCATTATGAACAACATAAAAACGATGATTATGACTTGCATGAGGATGGGAGTTCACTTGGTTTGGAATACCATGTGTTGCCCATCTAGTATGACCAATTCCTTGATTTGTCGCATATGTAAAGTCTGTGATGCTTTCAAGATGAGCAACACGACCTTTGTCTTTGTAAATTGTAAATGTATCATTATCAGTATTTAGTAAGGCAATCCCGGCTGAATCGTAACCACGATACTCCAAACGGTGTAATCCACTAATAATAATTTCACGGGCATCTTCTGACCCTAAATAGCCAACTATTCCACACATAAATACCAACTCCATTTCAGAGTATAATATACCACGATTATATTTTTTTTACAAATACAAATTTATACAATATCTCGATGCAATGCTTTTATTTGGATAAGGATAAATAAGAATAATATTTCCACAATTATAAACAAATCGCCATAAACAAAGGCAAACTGGTAGGAATCATATAACACTAAATCCGGAAAAACAAAATGAGCAATCATACTACTAAAATTCTCAGTTCCATAAGGAATTAAATACTCTGAAAAAATCGAACCAATAAAATACATTAAAATTACCCCGATAGTGGCATAATAGTGTTTTACGTACAAATATATTCCACGACCAAGTAAAAGGTAATAGAGACTAAATAAGAGCATTCTAAACAACATATACAAATGATCAATATGGAATATCATGTATGGTGTCAAAAAGATACCAATAATCTCAAAAAGTAAGAAATAACAGAACAAATTCATAAAAACTACGATCATAAATGTAATCAGCTTAGAACTTTCAACAATGACTCTAGAATAACTTGCATGAGTATAATTATTGATATCATCAAGTGGTTTTGAATGCATTAATATAGTCACAATTAAAATTACAACAAGCAATTTGATAAACTGGATACTTTCGAAGTAGTAGTCAACATAATACGATAGTTGATAAATAATTAAATGATTTTGTTCAAGATAATAGTCACTGAAGATCAACAGTAAGATAGTCAATACTAATATTATGAATAAATTTATCACGAAAAAACGTCTGGAAAGGAGAATATTCGTATTCATTTTGAACAATGCCGTCATAATTGAATTACCTCAGCGTTTCCAATCAAAAACTCATCTTTTTGATGACTTGAGATAAGATAAATTTTTTGTGATCGTTGAATAAATTGTGTTAAAAAGATTACTGCCTCTTTATCGAGACCTCGCAACGGTTCATCTAATAAAAACAAATCTTTCTCCATCGATAGACACAACAACAGATTGATTTTTGTATGCATCCCTTTGGATAATTGGGCCGTTAGTTTCGACATGTGTTCTTTCAACTGAAATCCTTCTAGTAACTCTTGATATATGTCGGGATTGTATTCACAAGTGTCGAGAAAATCTTTTACAAATGTTTTAGTATCACTGTCTTTTGGTAAGCGATTGATTTCGGGAAGATAAACACAATCTAGTTTTGTCGTGATTGTTCCTTGATAGGTTATGAGTTTGGCAATAGCTTTTAAGACAGTGCTTTTTCCACAACCATTTTCACCAACCAAAATCGTAATTCGTTTGTTCACTGTAATGTTGTTGATTGTTACTTGATGATGAGAATAATTTTTGATAAAATTGCTAATTTCAATCAAGCTCATAGGTTCGAAAGCCTTCCTCATACTCACTTGCAAAGACACTCGTTACCATGAATGGAAAATCATCGATATACATCGTTTTTATTTCATTATCAACTTCATATGTTATTTTTATAGTGAAACGTTCAATGTGTTGAATCTCACCATGATAAAGAAGGGGAATATATATTGTCTTCTCATTACCTTGCGGAATAACGATATTACGATCACTCACAGGATAGTCATCATAAATGTAATTATCTATCATCAAAATATCACTGACATC
>JBFFLJ010000046.1:0-11571 GCA_041554935.1 Candidatus Izemoplasma sp. | reverse complement strand
GATATCTCTATGCATTTTTTATTATCTTAAGGCGAAGTATGTATGCATATACACAAAACAATCCAGTGATGTAGGCGTATACCACTAAAAAAACATCATAAGTATACTATCACCAAGTAATGAAATCTTATAAAAAACACTCCAATACTTTATTAAAAGTATTGGAGTGTTTTAATTTACTAAGAAAAGATTTACTGGTATTTATATAATCCTAGTAAAAAGGGCTTTCTCAAGGCCCTTTTTCTGTCTTGCGACAAGAAAGATTTTTAAAATGGAGATTCAACGACGTTTATTACAAACGTAGAAATATAGTTCACTTAGTACTACTAATACAACAACAATTCCAAAGCCGATAAGTGGAATAATAATTGTGTTCATGGATGCCCCCTTAGACGATGCCTTCCTACAAATAAAATAATATCATATTAAAAGGACATCGCCAATGACAGATATGTCCTTTTTTTACAATACTTCAATATTTGTGATGGTATAAGCTGAGATAGCGTGTTCCCCAATAAAAATTAATTTATTATGAAGATCGGTACGCATAATGTATCCTTGAACCTTGTGAAAATCGTGTTCCTGATAATAGGTTACTTCTACTTCTTGGTGAAGATGAAAGGCAGCTTCTAGGGTGTAGTTGAACTCAGCGAGTTGATCGCAGCTTAACGTTGGCATTTCTTGTCTGGTGCGTCCACGTAGTAAATCACTAATATAGTCTCCCTGTTCTAATAAAGCGTTAAACGGCATCCATTTCATCATTTTACGGTCACGATAGACATAACTAACCATTGTGACCTCCAATCATTGTGTTGCGAGCTTGGACGGTTGAAGATTCCGTGAGACTGGATGCTCGTAACACGGCACTTTTGCCGTATTTGAATTTGATGTTGTCGATGGACGAATGGAGTTTATGATCTTTGAGAACGCGGTTCATGTCTTTAAATAATTCAAGTTGAACATAAAATTCTTCGACTAAGTTTGTAACACGAATTGTGACTTTGCGAATTGGTGATTCATCGTAAAACTCGTCAAATAGTGTCATACAAGAATGAAAAATCTCGGATTCATTACTGGTTGGAAACGGTAAGGTTAGTTGGCGGTTAAACCCACCACCACCGGTATCACGGGAATAAGAAATCCCGAGATTAATCGTATATGCTTTTTTATTTCCTTCGCGTAAGCGTTTTGTGACCTCATCTGTCATTTCTAAGATGATTTGTGTAACATCATCTTGGAAATAGTCATGGAATAAGGTTTGGCCCATCCCATATGATTTGCTAACTGGTTTGTATACTAGTTTTTCATTGATAATGGATTGATCAATGCCATGGGCATGATGATATAGTTCTTCTCCCATAATCCCAAAGAATCGTTGCAGTTTCGAAACAGGTACATTCGCAATGTCCCCAATGGAATAGAGTCCCATACGATTTAAATTGCGTTCCATATTGTACCCAATACCCCACATCTTTGATAAAGGTGTGACAGGCCATAGTTTTGTTGGAATGTCATCATACGTCCATTTAGCGATAAATGAGGGAGCTGTTTTACTTTCAATATCAAGGGCGAGTTTACTCATAAGCATATTTGGTCCAATGCCACATGTTGCCGGTAACTGTGTCGTATCATAAATATCTTGAAGAATCATTTCGGCCATTTCAATATCCGTTTTTTGATAGTACTTTAAATAAGTGGTCAAATCTAAAAAGACCTCATCTACGCTGTAGATATGTAAATCTTCAAAAGAAACATATTTCAAGTATATCTCAATGATTCTTGTCGAGTACTCTAAATACTTGCTCATCCGTGGTTTGGCAAAAATAATTGAGGGATCATTTGGTAACTCAAAAACCCGACAACGACTACGTACGCCCTGCTTTTTTAAGTATGGTGTAATCGCCAACACAACACTACCGTTACTTCGTGACTTATCGGCTACAACTAGGGGCGTAGTAAAAGGGTTTAATCCACGCAAAACACATTCAACTGAAGCATAAAAGCTTTTTAAATCAATACAAATGATATTGCGATATATACGATATTCTTCCATTTACGACACCTCCTTTTGATATATTATAGCGTAATTTTGAAGATTTTTCAACGGGGTTAAAATGTCATAAAACAGGGTTGCACAAGGCAGTGAAACGGTAATTGGTTGTTTAGAAAAATTTGATTTAGTTTATTATTTTTTGAATGATTTTGATGGTCACTACTTAAAAACCGGTCGGTAAAAGAAAAGACTTTGAATCAAAAGATTCAAAGTCAGTTTTTACGATAGATTTTAAAATAAGTCATCTTGTCATGATAATCACAATTCATTCCCGAATTAAATGATAGATTGGTAAAGATGGCATTGAGATCAACTGTTTTTTGATCAAGGATATATGGTTTTACTCCTTTGATTAAAGATAACGCAAATGTTTTTGCTTCTTCAAACAAATCGGCAACCGATTTTGTGGATGGTTCATTGGTAATTGGGTGATGCCATTCTTGATGTTGTTCATTGAGAAAATCATAATGTTCTAAATGATTAAAGAATGAAACATCTTGATAGAACATATCAGTATCTTTATTGAATAAATCAAGGGTTTTTAGTAATGCTTTTTTAAGTCCAAAACGATCACTTACCAAATGTTTGACATTGCCATACATTTTCTTAGTTCCAATCGAAATCATGACCCCACCTTGGCTTTTGCCATAGGTTTGTTTTAAGGTGTAATCATATAGTTTCATCACTTCATGTGGTGCAAGTCGTGATGGGAAATAGCGTTTATGTAGTTTCATTTTGCGAGCTGGGTTATTTGTTTCTCTTTGAATCAAGGCAACATCGATACTGCGTTCAAACTTCAAATGAAGACCACGATATTGATGAGTATTTGGATCATCTTTTTTATAGACACCAACATTATAATAAACATAGGGATGAAGTTTCACATCTAAAGCGTAATGACATAGAAATCCAATCAAATACGCATATGCTTTTTGATCAAAATGAGTCTTAACATAGGTTGTCATGTTACTGAGTAACATTTGGGTATTGGTATCATGCATACGATCAGCATAAAAACGATACTCACTACCATCTTTTGCCATCGGGTTATAATACAATGGATCTGGCCCTTGTGCTCCTAAGAAGACAAGTTTTTCATCTAAGGTATCATCTAAGTGTTTGATTACTTCTTCCGCCAAACGACTGTGCATGTAAATATCTGCCATTTATTCTCCTCCTAGTTCCGCAAGGTAATCCTGAAAGTATTGTGGGAGTTCACTTGAAAACTCCATATATTCTTTGGTTACAGGGTGAACAAACCCTAACACTTCTGCATGTAAAAACTGGCCATGCGCCGTATCGGTTTTGCGAACACCATATTTTGGGTCTCCAACAATTGGATAGCCAATATAATTCATATGAACGCGAATTTGATGAGTTCTTCCTGTTTCTAAGACACATTCTACTAACGTATGTTTTTCAAAACGTTGGAGAACTTGAAAATTGGTGATTGCTGGTTTCCCACCATCAACGCAAGCCATGCGTTGTCTGTTTTTAGGATCTCTGCCGATTGGGGCATTGATTTTACCTAAATTATGAGGAATCACACCTTCTACTAACGCTTTATATTTTCTTGTAACAGTTTTTAATCGCAGTTGTTCCGCTAAATCTTCTAATGCTTCAGGCGATTTTGCGACAACAAGCAGCCCACTTGTTTCTTTATCAATCCTATGAACAATTCCGGGACGAATTTCGCCTTTGATTGCTTTGAGGTCTTTGATATGAAACAACAAGGCGTTTACCAAAGTGTTTTCCTTGTTCCCAGCTCCTGGATGAACAACCATTTTGTCATCTTTATCAATCACAAGAACATGGTCATCTTGATAGACAATCGTGATTGGTAAATCTTGTGGCTGGAGATTAATTTCTTGTTCAACAAAAGGAACGATGCGAATCACATCATCGGTTTTAACTTTATAATTGTTTTTCACTTCTTCATGATTCACAGTCACATTTCCCGCTTTAATCATTGCTTGAATGGTGTTACGTGATTCATCAAGAATATCGTTTAAATATTTATCAATCCGTTCCAGATTGTTCTGTGTCTCTACGACTATTTTTTCCATGAATAATATCCTCCCAAAAAACATCAATCGCAAATAAGATAACACCAACTACCAAACAAATATCGGCGACATTAAAGACTGGAAAATCGATAAAGTCCGCTCTAATAAAGTCGGTAACTTTGTGATACAATAAGCGATCAATAAAATTTCCTACACCACCAGCAATCATTAAGATTACGGCGTAACTATAGAATTTCTTGGTTTTTAAGTCAATATCTTTCAACAAGAAATAGAATAATCCAAATGCAAGAATGGTAATTCCAAAAAAGATTCCCATTTCGCCAAACAATAATCCCCATGCGCCACCTTCATTGAAGGTAAACGTAAAACTTAAAACGCCAGGAATAATCGTAATACTGTCAATTTGGCAAAAAACATCAGCGGTTTCGTAACAGTTTGTTAGAACTTCACGTCCACCATAATAATTTAAGATTAGTAATTTTGTGACTTGATCTAAGACAATCAACCCAACGATTATTGCAAATGCAATCAGTAAATGTTTTTTCATAATTGTACTCCTTTTACAGCACTATAAATAGAATAACATAAAATATCATGATAATCAGTAAAGATGACACAACAAATTCAATCCAACGAATTGGTCTGTAATCATAATCAGTAATGATTCGGTAGCTTTGAAGAGCTTCAATAAAGAATCTTGATTGAAACCAATTGACAACAATTAAAATGAATAAAAAGATGGGAATACTAATATTTACATAGTGAACCATTAGTAAGATTGTATTGACATAAATTGGCACAATAATTAAAAGCGGCAACAATAAGAAGATGAACCCTGTCAAAAGACTTAAAGCAATCTCTTTTTTCGAATATTGCTTAAAAAAGACACGCATACTAGTTTGACTATTCATTACTATCACCATACCCTTCAAGATATGTTATGGCATCATCCAGCGTTGCAACACCAACAAGGATCATATCAGTATCAAACTCTTCAAGTGTTGCCAAAGCTTCGATATAATTGTCAGATTCATCATCAGCCAAATATGGGATAAAGAAGATATCAATATCATTAGAAATAGCTGTGATGATTTTTTGACGAACACCACCGATATACCCAACGTTACCATTGACATCTAGAGTCCCTGTTCCTGCTACTTTTAATCCTAACGTGTAATCAAATGATGTTAATTGATTATACACATATAGTGTCTGCATCAATCCGCCACTAGGCCCACCTGTATTGGTATCTTTGAGGGTGTAATCAATAGATGTTTCAATAATTTCACTAAATGGAATCAAGTAAAAACCAAAAAAACAAGAAGAGCCAAGTTCATTTTTATAAATCGTAAATTCCAACTCTTCGCCATTACGCAATACAACAACATCCGCAGAATCACCACAAACAGTTTCTGTTAATATTGTGTTCACATCAGTACTACCGTTAACTGAGATAATATAATCTCCAATTTTCAACGTATCAGGCGTGAGATTATTATACACAAGATATACTGCATCATTTGTTTCATATGTAATTGGGCTTCCTGCTTCGCGAATCCCAACAATCAGTGCTGTCGCGATTGAATCGTCTTTCATCAAGATATCCATTAAATGTAAATCTCTTAAATCAATAAAATCATAACTTGCCGGAGTTTCTTCAACATCAACTTTTTTTAAGAGATTTCCAAGAGCATATTGATACATTGAAATGCGATCTAAGACTATAACACTTGTCGTATGAAAAGAACCTTCACTTTCTTGTGTAGAAGGCACCTGAATAAACGTACTAACGTTATCATTGAATCCTGGCGCAGTTAATGTATAGTCAAGAGGGATAATTGTTAGAAGCAAGGTAAAAAAGACAGAAACACATAAAACAATGAGTAATGTTTTATGTGCTTGCATTGTTTTAATCATTTGAAATCGTAACAGTCATCATTTCCATTTGACGGTAGACCACACCACTACTATCAAACATACGTCGTGAAGCAATGAACATATCACGGTCGTGATATTTATCAATCAAATAAACAATTTCTTTGATTCCTGATTGAATGACTAATTTCGCGCATTCATTACAAGGAAATAGTGTGACATACAATGTCGCATTATCTAAAGAAACTGTCGCATTTAAAATCGCATTTGGTTCGGCATGGACCACATAAGGGTACTTACTATTTAACCAATCTCCAGTTTTATCCCAAGGAAATTGATCATCTTCAACCCCATAAGGGAAACCATTATACCCGATTCCAACAATGCGTTTTTTATCGTTGACAATACATGCGCCAACTTGTGTCATAGGGTCTTTGGAACGTTGCGATGATAATAATGCAACTCCCATAAAATATTGATCCCAGCTAATATAATCTTCTCTTTTCATATTAATTCTCCTGTAGTTTATTTAATTCAACAGCGATACTAGAAGCAACTTTACAATTGTTATAAACGAGAGCGATGTTTGCATTTAAAGAAGCACCACCTGTCAGTTCAACAACTTTCTTTAATAAGTATGGTGTTGTATCCTTACCTTTAATGCCACGTTCTTCCATCGTAATCAAAGCTTGATATATGACACTATTGATTTCATCTTTGTCCATTGAATATTCTTTTGGAATTGGATTTGCGACAAGCATTCCACCACGCATTTGTAAGCGTAATTTCGTGTGAAACACTTTGGCGATTTCTTCTGTCGTATCAATCTTGAAAGGTACTTCGAAATCACTATCAACACTATAGAATGCCGGTAACATCTTTGTACGGTATCCAACAACTTCAACACCTTTTGTTTCTAAATATTCTAATGTTTTTTCTAAATCCAAAATACTTTTTGCGCCCGCCGAAACGACAAGGACATTGGTATCAGCAAGTTCTTCTAAATCAGCACTAATATCCATTGTTGTTTCAGCACCGCGATGAACACCACCAACACCACCTGTCGCAAAGACATGAATTCCCGCGAGTGAAGCGATAATCATTGTTGCGGCAACGGTTGTTGCTCCATCAAATTTATTGGTTAAGTTATAGGCAATATCGCGACGAGATGTTTTTAAAATCTTTGTTCCTGCTTTTCCAAAGTATTCTAGTTCATCACGACTTAATCCAACTTTTAATTTTCCGTTTATAATGGCGATGGTTGCAGGAACACTGCCACCATCCCGAATAATCTTTTCACATTCGAGTGCCGTTTTGACATTTTGTGGATAAGGCATTCCGTGAGAAATAATTGTTGATTCCAATGCGACAATTGGTTTTCCTAAGCGGATCGCTTCTGATACTTCTTGTGAATACTCAATAAATTGTTTCATTGTTCAACCTCGATTCGATTTAATATTGGACTTGTCGCATTATCACTTTGCAAGGTGATTTTTGCGGCTTTATTAGCGTATCTAATGCAAGTTGAAAGATCAACTTGTTGTTGTAATCCATGGATGAATCCTGCTAAAAAGGCATCGCCAGCGCCACTGGCGTTTTGAATGGATGATACTTGATCAGGTTTAATTGAAATATTGTTATTGCCATAGACAGTTACAGCATCTTTGCCATTTGTAATAATCAATGTTAAAGAGTCCGGAATAACTGCGTTATGCTGCAGTAACATTTCTAGTTCGATTTGATTGACTTTTAAATAGTCAATATGTTCTAAAATTGGTTGTAGTTTTAAGACTTTGTGAGCACTGACAGCGTCCATTACTTTGATACCGTGATAATGCGTCACCAAGTAATCAATTGTCATTTGTGGAAGATTGTTATCTATCACCATGATTGGGAAAGATTGGATGTAAGATAATTGATCCATCATTAAATCAATGTTTAAATGCGTTGTAATCCCCATATCATTCAATCCAAGGTACAAATCTTGTTCATGATCTAAAACGCCTAAATAGATACTATTTGATGCGTTTTGGACGATAATCGAATGTGATGTATCAATTTGTAGAAGTTCTAAAGATTGCCGCGCTTGCATGCTAAAGGGATCATCCCCAAATACTGTTAGAAACGATACGTCATAGTCGAGTCGTTTGATATTTTCAGCGATATTTCTGCCAACGCCACCATACGCCATATGAATTGAGGCAAGATTGCTATCATGTAACGTATATGGTTGATTGGTTTTCGCAAAGATATCAATATTTTGCGCCCCAATCACCAAAATCCTATTTGACATTTTTATAGCTTCCAAGATCGACATGGCAATAACCATGTTTGTTTTTTTTGAGATAGTCTTGATGATACTCTTCGGCATCATAAAAAGGCAAATTGGTTTGAAGTTCAATTACAATTGGTTTCTTGTATTCGCTTTGTCGAAGATTGATATAGCTTTTAATGAAGTTTAATTCATCAGGATGGTAGTTATAAATACCACTACGGTATTGGATACCAACATCATTTCCTTGTTTATTGATACTTGTAGGATCAATAATATTAAACAAATGATCTAACAGTTTCTTTAAACTGATACGTTCTGGGTCATATTCAATATAAACTGCTTCGGCATGACCAGCACCATCACATACGAGAGAATAGTTGGTTTCACCTTCACCGTTCACATATCCAGCTTTTGTGTCAATGACACCCTCTAGTTGTTTAAAATATGCCTCTACTCCCCAAAAACATCCTCCTGCGAAAATAATTGATTTCATTGTGTCACAACCTTTCAATTTTATGAGATAAGTTGATTGATAATATAACTTGCGGCGATAATTCCCGCAACACTTGGCACAGTAGCTAAACTACTTATTGTTTCACATTGTATGGCAAGTGGTTGTTCCTTACTGAAGACCACGGGAATTTGTTTCATGTTGTACGTTTTTAGTTTACCACGCATGACTCTGGCAATAGGGTCATATACTGTTTTTTCTAATGTCGAAAGTTCTAATAATTCGGGATGTGTTTTGTTTCCAGTTCCCATCACACTAATGCGGGGAATATTTCGTGATATGGCTTCTTTCATTAAATCAATCTTATAGGTGATCGTATCGATACAATCACAAACAAAATCAATCGGATGATTCCATATAGTCTCTTTGGTATTGTCATTATAAAAGAGATGGTGTGTTATTACATCACACTCAGGATTGATATCTAGTAAACGTTCTTTCATAACATCAACTTTGACTTTGCCAACTGTCGAATGTAAAGCAATGATTTGGCGGTTGATGTTGGAAGGTTCAATAATATCTTGATCAACAAGAATGACATGACCAATTCCACTACGAACAAGGGCTTCAGCGGCATGGCCACCAACGCCACCAAGTCCAACAACAAGAACTGTTTTTGATTGTAATAAGGTAAATTTTTCTTCACCTAGTAAGAGTTTTGCTCGTTCAAACATGATCTCACCCTTTTGAAAAATGACTACAAAGTAGCCATTTTATTTTTGAAATAAATTCACGTTAAAATATCTATTTCCAACAAATACGATTGCGGAATAAACAACGATGAACAATGGGATAATAACATGGGGAACATAAAAGAATGAACCACCAATATACGTATAAAGAATGCCAATTCCTAAAATACCAAATGCGCTCAAGACAACAATAAAGATTAACTCTTTTTGATAATTTGGTTTTAAGATACGTTTGTATTTTTCTTTTGTAAGGATTAAGATTGTTAATCCTACTGCGAAAAACAATAGAGCGAGGATTGTTGCGATTAAGACAATGGTATTGGTTGATGTAAATTTATGTAAGTCAAATAGATATGCAATGACAATAAAGATTGGAACAATTAAAAAGCTTGTTACGCAAAAAACAATTAAGTTTATTTGGAATAAATTATAAACTTTTTTACGTTTCATTATGGATTTTGTCCATGTAGCTTTTGACGTCTAAGTTCTTGTTTTTCACGATAGAAATTGAACAATACACGAATTGTCGCTGCGAGTGGTGAGGCAAAAACCACACCAAGAGTTCCAAATAAACTACCAAAGAATAAAATGGATCCTATGATAACTAGTGGATGCATATTGAGTTGTCGTCCCATAATTAATGGTTGGAAGATGTTTCCTTCAATGAATTGAAGTCCGACATTCACACCTAAAATTAAGAATGGATTAACTTCTTTGGTGATGATGGTATAGATTAAAACTGGTACCAATGCGATAATTGCTCCAAAATATGGAATAATGTTGGTGACACCAACAATAAATCCAAAGACAAAGAAATACTGCAATCCAACCAAACGATACAATAATGTTGCGGCAATACCAATCGCAATCATAAGTCCTAATTGGCCACGAATGTATGCGCCAACAGTATGGTTTAAACGGTTACCTAGTTCTGATGCATCTTTTTCATATTTGATTGGAACCAATGAACGAATTTTATCGTTAATTAATTCATAATCAAGTAAATAGTATAATAATAAAATCGGTAAAATCAAGAGTATCGTAAGCATACTAAACACAGTAGTTCCAACGGTTGTTGTTAAAGTATCAAAGAGATTACCAACGGTTGTCTCAATAACGTTGCTTTCCTGAATTGTCGCAAGTACAGAGTCATAGACATCAGTTCCTAAGATAAAATCTGTTCTAAAGTCTGTTTCAAAATACTGTACTAAGCTAGGATAATCCACTTCAAAGAATGAACGGACTTGATCAATAAAGTATGGAAGTAAAAACGCGATTGTGAAATATGAAACAACGGCTACTAACAAGTAGACGATTGTAACACTTAACCCACGTGGTCCGACACCACGACGTTCAAAGACTTTGACAAGCGGGTAAATGACCAAACTGATTAACCAAGCAAGCATGAATGGTACAATTGCGGAACGAATTGCGCCCCATATTTTTGCCCATAAGTCACTAAACTGACTCGCCATAAACAAGACAGCTAGAAAGAGTAAGACAACTCCTAAGACACGTAATGCTTTATTTAGAAATGCATCACTGAAGAATTTGTTTTTATTATCCATAGAATCACATCCTTTAATCCCAATAATTATATCATATTTTGAAGATTATATAAATTATTTCAGTGTTTTGATTGATAATTCTTCTAATTGTTCATCAGCAACACGGCTTGGAGCATGGGTCAACATACACTGTGCGCTGTTTGTTTTTGGGAATGCGACAACGTCACGAATATTTTCTGAATGGACCAGCAACATAATCAAACGATCAAATCCAAAGGCAATTCCCCCATGAGGTGGGGTTCCATATTGTAAGGCGTCTAATAAGAAACCAAATTTTGCACGTTGTTCTTCTTTAGAAATTCCAAGAATATCAAACACTTGGTTTTGCAAATCTGTTTGATGGATTCGGATGCTTCCACCACCAAGTTCTTGGCCTTGAACAACGAGGTCATAACAATACGCTAGTGCTTTATCTGGAGCTGTTTTTAGTAAATGTAAATCTTCATCTTTCACTCTTGTAAATGGATGATGATGAGAGAAATATCGTTGTTGTTCTTCGCGATATTCAAACATTGGCCAATCAATTACCCATAAGAAATCATAATCATCATCACTATATAAATTACGTTC
>JBFFLJ010000045.1:0-11600 GCA_041554935.1 Candidatus Izemoplasma sp. | reverse complement strand
TTCGTATACGTTATATGAATCACTGATATCAACAATAATATGATCACTGCTTGAACCCAAAATCTTAACAGTATCATAAGGGATTAATTCATTATGATCAACATCTTGTTTTCCAATTGCAATTATAGAGCGAAGAATAGTTCCTTTATCTTCAAACTTTGGAACCTTTCCAAATGCATTCATTCCAATCTTTCCAATTGGTACAGTTGGTTTTTCTTTAAGTTCTATTATCTCTGCTTCCAAAGTAAAAACATCATTATACATATTGTCAATAAAGTTACCATAAGCCGTTTCGCGACCTAAAACGATTGACTCTCCAAGTCTAATATTGTTGATTCCATTTGGAATTTTGTCTTCTTGCAACAATTCGATGCTACTTGAATTACCACCACTTATTATATCAAGCTTAATGTTAAAATCATTTTCAATAATATCCTTAATTAATATTAGTTTATGAAGAATATCAACAGTAGGAATGACGCCTCCATAACAAGTGAGGTTCACACCTATACCTTTCAACTCGATATGTTTCAATTCTAATATATGTTTTACTGTGTGATAAATATCTTCTTCAATAAAAATTCCTTCTCTTAAATCACCAAGGTCAACCATCAATATTACACCATGAATTAGATTCAACTTGTGTGCATATTTATCTAAGGCCTTAATAGTTTTGAACTCAGAGTTAAGTGAAATGTCACTATATTTGACGACTTTTTCTGCTTCAGAAATCATTGGCAAACGTAGTAGAACTTTTGGAATACTAGTAGTATATCCTTCAAGATTCTCAATTCTAGAGTCAGCTATAAAATCTACATTTTCTTCAATCATAATTTCAATCAAAGACTGGTCAGCACAAAAAACCTTTGAAACACCCATCATTTTAATGCCTTTTGAATGAGACAATTCAAGCATAGTTTTTAAATTATGTCTAAATTTTTCCTTGTCAATAATAACTCTTGGATACATAAAGATCACTCTATTCTTAATGATTTCATCAATAATTTTACTGCAATTTCGGGATACTTAAGCGATAACACTCCTACACTGGCCATAATATAATCATGGTCTTTATGAATCGGAACATTTTTATTAGGTAACAGTTTAGTAGGGTGCTTACTTAAGTAGTCACGAACAATTTGTTCTGTCTTTGGCAAATTCACTAATGCCCCACCAGTTAGAACAATATGATCAACTTGTGTTAAATCTTTACCTTCAGGAATGATTTTTTGTCCTGAACTTGTGAAGACTCTTTTCAAATCTCCAACATGTCGGTCAAGTGCAAGATAAGTACATTTTTTGGTAAGTTCGTAAACTAGACGAAATTGATGGTTTGAGACAGGAATATATGAATAATTATCCAAAAGATGCTGTAATTCCGACTCTGTGATCGAAATTCTATCTAAAAGATCACTTTTTTCATACATTTTTACCACGTTTTTAAAGTTAATAAAAACACCTAAATCTCCCTCAACTGTGCGCTTTGAGAGCGGTTCGCCCTCTTGATATTCCATAAAATCATCGCTCGGATTTGAAACCGAGTGTATATCTGTTGTAGCTCCACCAACGTCAATTGTAATTATATTTCCTATTTTTTCACGTAAAATCATAGTTGATTCCATTACGCTACCTGGAGTTGGCATAATTTTCTGATTTACCATGTCAAAAATGTGATTCATGCCTTTTGCATGAATAATATTCTCTTCAAACGTTTCATATATCGCTTTTCGCAATGGTAAAATATTTAAATAGTCTACCCTCGGGTATACATTTTCAACGATCTTCAAGAATTTTAACTTTTTATCATTTTCGAACATTTTTGTAACTTCGTTGTGGTTTTCAATATTACCAGCATATATGACAGGAATATCTAAGTTTAAATCTAAAATTTTTCTAGTGTTATATAATGCGGTGTCTCTTTCTCCAAAATCAGTTCCACCAGCAATTAATATTATATTTGGTTCAATTTCTTTGATTTTTTCCAAATCAGATTTTTTTATCTTATTCGCTGTAACTAAATGAATATTAGCCCCTGCATTTAAAGCAGCCTCTTTACTCGCTCGAACTGTCATTTCATAAACCAGTCCGTGAACTGTCATTCGCAAACCACCAGCTGCACTACTTGAAGCAAACATTTCATCATACTCAATAGACTCAACTTTTAAAAAAGTAGAGAGATCATCTATTGCCAATTGAAGTCCTTCAAGTACATTCGTTTCGACAGAAGTATTTGCTACACCTCTTCCCAAAAATAACGGATCGTTTTGACGAAGGTTAAATGCATTTACGATAGTAGTTGTTGATCCGATCTCTGCAACTAGAACATCAATCTTCATTATTTCAAATTCAGTTCTTTATGGTGATCAATAATGAAACTAGCGATATGGATGCCCTTCGTACCTCTTCCAAATCCTTGATCCATTTTATTAACTCTTGCAATTTCCGGAGTTACTTGAGTTCCTCCAGCAATTAAAATCAATTGGTCACGCACACCTTTTTCAACAGCATAGTTATGAAGTTTAAGCATGCTTTTATAATGAGTATCATCATGAGAAATAATTGTTGACATCATGATAACATTTGACTTTGTTTCAATCGCTGCATCAACAAACTTTTCAATTGGAACTGATGTTCCAAGGTATTCATACTTAATTCCATATTTTTCAATTCCACCATGTTTGATATCTAAAACTTCTCGAATTCCAACACTGTGTTCGTCGTTACCAGCAGTTCCGGCAACAACTTTAATCGGATGTTTTTTTACATAATTTAAAACATCATCCTCACTATGTGATTTAATGATTTCTGGTAAAACCAACGATTTTACATCAATATCAAAAGCAAAAGTTCCTTTAATTTGAACTCTTGTTCCTTCACTTGGGTGAAGTACTTCCTTATGAATAACTTCAACATCAATAAGATTCATTTTTCTACCAGCTTCCAAAGCAGCAGCTTCGCTAGTTCTTATATCAGATGGGAAAAATAAATCGACAGTTACCGTTCCATCACCTAGCCACTCAACTTCAGGTTTGATAATTTTTCCAGTTCGATATTTTTCAGTTTTATCCATACGTAAATACACATTATCTGTATCATCAAGTTCATCAATAAACTTAACTAATTCAGGTTTTTCAAATGTACATCCACCTATTAAACTCGATGGATTTTTAACATAATTTTCTCCATATTGAGCTATATTATTATATCCAAAATGGGCAGTGACAGGTGCCATATAATCTGGATCTCTTTTTACTACTGTACCTGCTCCAACTCCACCATTCATATCGCGACTAATTCCGTCTGCATTACGCTGTGGGTACTCTCCACTATCGACAAACATACCTGCTTCGACAGCTTTGAAATATCCTCCCATCTCAATAATTTCTTCCATCATTAAGATTGAACGTTCTTGAATTTCACGTTTTTTATCGTATAAATATCCGTCATCTTTAAGACTGACCATAGACAATATATCATCCATACCAACCATTGCTTGCTTAGCAGTGTCCAGTGCTTCTATATTGTAAATATGCCAAGGGACATTTCGTCCTTCGTCAGGAGTAATAGTTGATTGAATATCAGCACTTGTTAAACGAGAAATCAATAAATTTAATACATGAGTTACTGTTGCTTCTCTTGTTGATGAGTCCATATACTTAGTATTCATCTGTGCACGCATTTTGTAATCCGATAAAAACTCACGAAGTGCAACCGCATATGGTAAATTTAATTTCAAATCGGGAGTAGGAGAAGCAGCAGGTGGAACAGTTGATAAGCAAATATTCTCTTTCTTTATTCCAGCCTTCTCACTAAACTTTGAGTTGATAATATGTTGTACTAAAAGTTCTGGCATTACTTTCCAAGCATCTCTTGCAGTTGCATTGGCATTGTGTGCTCCATCAATCTGAGCCATGTTTGCATAAGCCATTACTTTCTTACTTTCTGCAGCATCAACAAAACTTCTAATAGCATTTATGTTTCGATACAGTACATTATATTGAGGATCTTGATGAGCTCCATTCACACCTTCTTCAGTGAACAAAACAGCTATTTCCGGACCTGCAACACCACTAACGTAACTGTGGTAATTAATTGGTCTTCCAACTTCTTCTTCAATAATATCTAATGCTTTACGTTGTGCACGTAGTTGTTTTCTTGTGACAGGAATTCCACCAATACCTTGTGGGGTTCCTTCTAAAAGTCCGTCAAAATGAGATTGTCCTGCTGTACGAATGACCATAATATGATCAGCTCCATGATAAGCTGCCATACGCATTCTGCGAATATCATCTTCGAATCTACCCGATGCAATTTCTGTTGTAATAACAGCGTCAGGTTGAGGATCAATATTCCCAAGTCCTCGCGCACTAGGCAGAGGAACAAAGTTTTTCAGTCCAGGGCTCGCTTGCATATATGTAAATTCACCAATTGTTTGAGGGGAAACATCACGCCATATCCAACCACGCTTATTTGGTACGTAATGTTCTAGGTCTTTTAAAATTTCGCGTATATCTAGTTTTTTATTTGGTTCCATAGATATTAAAACGCTCCATTAAGTAGTCGATATGATCGCCATTTTGTAATGCAAGACCCGCCTCATGGATTGGTAATCCATATTCTTTTGACACTAAATACACACATTGACCAGCACCCTTGCGAAGTAGATCATTTTCACTTAAAATCTCTACAATTGCTTTTGCATCAATGCTTGAAAATCCCATACGTAAAAGAATACTTCTTTCAATTGATTTCGAAGTATTTTGATACGCCAAATCAATTAGCGGATCAACAATCTTATCACTCAATTCTAAGAAGTATGCCTTCAATTCTGTATCACTTAAATGTTTCAGATGCTCTCGTCGTGTTTGAAAGTCATCGATTCTTTCTTTCATATGAACCTCCTAAAAATATGTTTTTACTTGCTCGATTGTTAGTTGTAATTCCTCTGCCAAAAAGACATAATCTTTGTCAGATAATTTGAAATCTTGATATCGTTTCAAGTATGTTTTTCGCAACGAATCAAGAGGAATTGTTTTATGTGTTACAAAACTTCCATTTTCAGGGAAAATGATAGTTTTACCCGGAACTTCTAATTCAGGATTCCCAAATTCCAAAGTAACACCGTTCTTTTTCGCAAATGATAACTGTGGAAGAAGATGTTTTCCTGCACCTGTATATTCTGTTTCTTGAACTACAATTATCTCATCTTGCTTCATCTCTTGAGCTAAACTAAAGGCTGCAGCCAAACTTGTATTTCCTGCAGGTCCTCGCTCCATTCCTTCTAATAAAGCCAATGTTTCTGTCATAAAGAATACTGTCCCTTGATTAACCGTTACATATTGATCCATATAACGAAGCGGTCTAGCTGCACTTCTTGGAACGTCAGAACGATCAGGGTATGTTGTAAAAGGAATTCCAAATCCAGTATGTCCTGTCGTAAATGATTTTCGGTTAAAATCATGATCGCTTGCCATATGAAGTCCATATAAATTTACACTAGCTGCTATGATTTTTGTATCTATTGCGCCAGCATCTTTTAATCCTCTTGCGGTTCCTGTCAAGTTTCCACCACCAGCATTTGTAACTACAACTGCTTCAGGGAATTTACCTGTTAGAGATTTTATTTCATCAGCTATTTCATGCCCTAAGGTTTCAATTCCTCGAATACCGTAAGGAGAATACAGCGATGCATTAAAATACTTTGTTTCATCTAATAATGATAAAAAAGTATAGAATAATTCAGGACCAACACTCATTTGAATTACTTCTGCACCAAATGCTTCGCATTTTCGCGCTTTTTCTAAAATCTCGGGTTGGCTTACATTATTAGAATCAAAACTCTCTTGAACGATTATACAGCGCAATCCTGCCTTCGCAGCTAATGCAGCAACTGCTGCACCATAATTACCGCTCGTCGCAGCAATAACACCTTTATATCCTAATTTTTTCGCTTGATGGACTGCCAATGCAGCTCGTCTTGCTTTAAAACTTCCACTCAAGTTTGCTGCTTCATCTTTTAAAAAGATGCGAGCTCCGTATCCTGGTTTACTATATTTGCGGGCATATTTTGTGATATTTTTTAATTCAACAAGTGGTGTGTTTCCAACCATGTTGTCTTGTTGGATCTCTTTAATCATTTCTAATGAATACCCTTGATCCTGCATTAGTTTTTCATAATCAAACCCAATACCTTCAAACTCATATAAACTATAGTCTAATCCTACAGATGCTTTGATAATTTCGTTTTTTCTTGCCATTAAAGTATCATATAGGTTACTCATAGAAATCACCTAAAATAATATCTTTCAAACGTAATTCTTCTATTACGAAATCACCATAGTTATGTTTATATGCAGGATTGCTCTCTTTTAAACGGCCGGTTTCTGTACGCCCTGTGATTGTTTTGATTGTAACAATATCAAATAAATCACTTTCTTCTTGAAGATATCCCTTTACCCACATTTTATATGGGACAAGTGTTGTATCCTCTGGTAAATTTGATGATCTGTCTTGTGGTTGTAATACTGTTCGTCGAATGCGAACGTATGCGCCTTGTTCAATCATCATTAATCATCCTTTCTTTCTGTTGCTCCTTCAATTGCGATATTACTTACAAACCCAATTGATAATGCAAAGAAGCTAAATCCATAAATACCTAAGAAAGCTCCCCAGCTTTTAGCTAAAGCATAATTTGTGTTTGGCGTAATATCACCATATCCTACTGTTGATACTGTCACTACCGTGTAATATAGGAAATCTCCATATGTGTGTGGCAAAGCTTCCAAATCAAAGGCAACAATGCTGCCATCTTTATACGTAATGTTGTTTTGATAGTAATAAACACCATCTTTTTCAACTTCAGTAATCGGGTTAAACCCTGAACTATCCGGATAGAAATTCCAAATAGGTTGGTTACTTGCATCATAGAATTCGGTAATTAACTCACCATCTTCATTATAAAAATTAGTGATTTCATTTCCTACAGAATCATACACAGTTGTAATTAGATTCCCTGCTTGATCATAAACAGTTGTAATTGGTGTTCCATTGAAATCATTCACATCTTCATATACAACATATTCATATTTTGTATTGTTAAAATTATATGTATCGGGATTCCAACTATAAATACTAAACGCGACAACACTCGCATATAAGATAACATATAAATGAAATCCAAAGAAAATCAAAAATACAACGCGCGTTACTGTTTTACTTTTTTTAGATCGTAAATTGGAAAAAATGTTAATTTCTCCAACAATCATGTTTAAATTAACACCGAGTAATGCGATAAAACCAATGATTAATACAAAGATCATCATCTCTGACAAATAGTTGATATTAAAGACCATAAATATTACATAGATGATAATTACAATTGCGGATAATGTCAAAATAAATCCGTTTTTCGCATCAATTGATTTATCTAAAATACTTGGAATAATGTTAAATAAATATTGCCAAGAACACACAATAATTAAAAATACAATTGCTGTCAATGATGATTGTGTAATAATTACCATTACCAAATCACCATCTAATATCCCGTTCACAATTTGCGAACCTACTAGAAGCAATAAAATAATTAAGTAAACAGTTATCGTGAAAATCGCACGATAACGAATATATTGTCTTTTGATTCCTTTTTTAGTTGGATCAATAATAACATCTTTGGTTGTTTCAAGTCTTGCCTGTGTGAATAAAAATTTAAACGGCAATACAAAGAAATTGATAAACATCATATGAATGTTTAACTGAATAAGTAAAAATAGAACAAATAAAGCCGCAAACGCAAATAAAGCAGTTTCAATGTAGGTGTTATCACTAAAGATATTACCTATATAGAAATAAGCCCCTGCATAAAAGAGCAACGATATAATTAAGTAGAATCGTTTTCCTTTTTTCTTTTCGAAAACTACTTTTTTCTCACTCTTGAATGCTTCAGATACTGCTTGTTGCTTAATGATACCTTCACTTGTCATAACCTTTGGTTCTTTTGGTTTTGTACTTTTAGACTTTTTCTTCTTTGTTTGTTTTTTTGGTTCAACAACGACATCTGCGACAGGCGTTACTGCTTCTTGTTGCACTCCTACTGGAGCTGCAGCTTTTGGTTTTGGCTTTCTACTTGTTGTTTTAGTAGTCGTTTTTGGTTTACTCTTTGTTGCTGTTGTTGGTTTACTCTTTGTTGCTACTTTTTTTGTTGTGGTACTTTTTGGTTTACTACTTGTTGCTTTGGTTTTATTATCCTCTGCCAAAATCATCACTCCTTAGAATATTTTTTATTCTTCGAGTAAGTCTCGCATGTCTCCTAGAATTGCTCTTGGAACTGGTAAATCTATCATTGTTTTTAATCCTGGACGAGCATTTAATACATGTGGAATCATATTAACACACATCGCGATTGTTCCAATTCCTCCGTCGATTTCAGGAGTAATTGCCATATGTACATCTGGAGTTCCTTTGATTGTAATGTAATCTCCAGTATGAGTTCCTTCTAATTCTGGTTCAATTTGTTGTGGATGTTTCATATCAATAAACACTTCACCATTCACAAGTCCTTGTCCAGTCATATTTACTCCAGCAACGTTCCCACTTAATGCTTCACCATATTTACTTTTACGATCAACTGTGGTTACAATTGGAGCCATTTGTTGTTGGAATGAATCAAGTTTTAATCCAATTGCATCAGCAATCATCAATACGCTTTCTGCGAATCCAACGTGTCCTGCTAAAGTTCCATCTTTAAGACCTTTATTAAATTCATCAACTGTGATCCCAACACCTTGTTCTTCCATAACGGCTGGACCAAAAGGACTTAAACTATTTACGCGGTTTGCTTCAATATGTGTCACATCGCTCATTACGCCACTTAGTGCAACTACTAGTAAATCCATAATAAATCCTGGATTAATTCCAGTACCTAATAACGTAACACCATTATCTTTTGCAATTTGATCTAGTTCTTTTGCTAGTTGTGGTTGTTGCGCTTTTGGATAAGCCATTTCTTCGGCTGTACTTATACAGTTAATTCCTTGTTCTAAAATCTTCTTCATTTTTGGAAATGCTTTTTTCGTATATGAATCTGTCGCAAGCAACACTAAATCCACATTGTCTTTATTTAATAAGTAATCAATGCTATCACTTACAATTACTTCTGGATGATTTCCTTGTTCAACATCAAGTGCATCAAACATACTTTTCCCAACTAAATTAGGATGTAAATCACAAACACCTGTAATTATAACACCTTTTTTACTTAAAATCATCTCTGCCATTCCACGTCCCATGGCACCAAATCCCCATATTACAACTTTAATTTTTTCCATGTCAAATCTCCTTTAAAAATAGTATGGATTTCTCCACACTATATCTTATCATAAAAACGCTTTCAAGCAAACTCTTTTATATATAAATATATATATAAAGAACAACTATATATTACGCCTAAATGTATTAATTATTTAATCGAAAAAGAAGTTGATCTAATTATATCAAATGTTTGATATATAAGTCTTTTTTCCTTTGATAATGAATTATATAAACACATTAAAATCAGAGTTAAATAGTTTTGACGCATCAAAGCCAAAATCTTTTGTCATCACATTAGTAAATTGATTTAGACGTTCTTTATTATTCTTAGCATAAACTATAGCAAGAGACTTTCTAGCGCAAATAAAGGCATCATCGTGATTGCCCATTTTATAATGTGCCAATGATTTATAGTAATACAAGTGTTCTAATTGAACCATACTGTTAATACTAATACAAAACTTAATCCCCAAATCTGTAATAGCTAATACTTTCTCTAGTTCATCTAACATCCCATATTGCCTAGCAACATTCGAGTAAATGCTCGATAGGATATTTCTATCTTCCGAAGAAACATAAATAAATTTCATATCGAGAAGACTATTATATAAAAACTCTAAAGCAGTATATGTTTTAGTTTCAAATTCAATTTTAGATATAATTCTTAACGCTGACATATCGATGAAATCAAAATGTGTTTTTGAAAGACAATTAGGATAATCAATTAGTCTTTGCATGAGTTCATATGTATGAGAAGATGAGACTTTCTTTGTCTCATAATTCATCAATAAAATACAATAGTCAAAAAATCTTTGTGATCTTTCCCCTTGAATTCCTGTTTTTTCCAATGCGATTATTAAATCTTTTGCTTTTTTATAGTCTTGATCCATAAGACTATAAAATAATCTTAGTACTTTTTGATAGTCAGAAGCCTCACTATTGTAAAAGGAATAATAAAATTCTATTTGCGAAAATCCTAACTTCTCATAAAATTTTGTGATGTTTTTTAAAGATACTTCTTGGGTACCGTTTTTATACCTGCTATATTGTCTCCTATCGCAAATACCATCACAAAAATCCGCAATAGAAATTCCTGAGTCAATCCTAAGATCGTCTAGATGATAAAACAAATTTTGATTACTATCAGTCATATTTACACCTCAAATTATTAAGTGGGACTCAAAGGTCCTACTTTTTATTTTACACCAATCCTATAATTTGTTTAAAGGGAGGGTGAAATGAGAAAAATTGGAAAGCTTGCAATTATTGTTGGAATCCTTATTTCAGTGCTGTGTCTAGTTCCACAATCAGTGTCTGCTGATTTCGAAGATATTAATGACGACCACCCAGCACCTCAAGGAAGTTAACAGTGTTGCATAAAATAGATTACTAGTTAATCTATTTTGGCTGAAATATCATTTCATCAAAATATTTAGGAGAAAAATTATGAATATTGAAACAATTTTACGAATTGAATTAGAGGGATTATGTAGAACAATTCGAGACTATACAAGTGATAACTATATTATTAGTTATACAAATATTATGCAAAACATAGAGTTCCCTGATGAGAAAGAAACCTTATCAATAATTGTAGATAAGCTTATAAATTGGTACACAGAAAATTACAGTATAATTTTGGAAAGCAAGTATATTAACAATAAAAATGAACATAGTAAAAGTTTTGAACTGTTAAAAAGTATGAGAATACTTTTGGACATAACAGCGGATTAAGGAAGTTGAAGAAGAATACTGGGGATAGTATTCTTCTTTAATTTTCTTAAGAAAAACATTCTCTATCTCGTACTAATCTCAATCGTAATCTTAAAATCAATTTTAAATTTTCACAATTTACTCAATTGTTTTTCTAAATCAATGTTTTTAATGTAATAGTTTCTTGTGTTTTGATATATCTCTGAAGCAATAAGACCAAGCTTTGAATTTGATTTTTCTATTGCTACAATGAAATCGGTAATCCCTATCGATAACATTGGAACTACAATCCTCTTGGTGGACGATTTTAATATGAATCGCGGTTTATGTAAAATGAAAAATGCATTCCTTTTGAATTTAATGGTATAGTGTTCTTTCCAAAAAATCTGACGACGGTGAAATCGAATACCATCTAGTTCAATTTTATATTTTGATTGATGTTTATCAAATCGTGTAAATAAAAATACAAAAACAATTTGTAATAACAAAATTGAACCTGTCTCAATAGAGTTTATCGCTTTGTTTACATATGCCGGATAATACATAAATACTAAAATAATTGTGTAAAAAGTAAGGGC
>JBFFLJ010000044.1:0-11648 GCA_041554935.1 Candidatus Izemoplasma sp. | reverse complement strand
TTCAGTGGTTCACCTTTCGCTAATTTGGCTGTTTTAATCGCCAAATATTGAAATAAACCCGTACGTTTTATTATGTTAACAATCATCATCATACCGACTAATAAACCTAAGGTATTAAAGTCAATTTTTCCTAATGCTTCACTTTGACTTAGCACATGAAAAAGTATCATTAAGGTTGCTCCAAATAAAGCTACAATGGTACGATTAATTTTTTCTGATACAATTGCAATGTATGAGATGATAAAAATTAAAATCCCAATAACAAAATGATCAGGTAGCATAGTAATCACTCCTTTAAAATGTATAACAAAAGTATACTACGCCTCTTAGCGAGGTTTGTCAAACAAAACTATGATATTCACCAAATTAAATTAAAATAGAAAAGTCTGATAAAAAAACAAATAGGCAACGAAAGTCTCGAAGTTGCCTATCGGTGTATAAATATTTTAAATATTCTCTGGTTCTTTTTCGAAAAATACACGTTGTGATTCTGTTTTTATTCTATTGATTAATTTATTCATATCTTCAATATGTTTTTCCATTTCCATAACATCTGCTCTGCAAATATTATAGTATAAAAACAAATCTTCAAACGCCTTTGCTGTTCTATGGAGAGACTTATTAATATCGATAAAGTTTCTCATTTTCTTGCTATTTGATGCATTTTGAAATTGTCGATGGTCTAATAAAATGATATTTACGACATCATCTGGTGAATCAAATTCCTTAACAGCAAGCGGATATGGTTGGATTCTCTCTAGAAAATAATGGTTCTTCTTATTAATATTATAAGCATAAGCAACCTCAACACCGTTTTCAAGTGTAAAGGATACATAAACCATATTGCTACGAACCACTTGAACGTCAGCACCCAATTGGATTAATTTCATAACATGTTGGCTTGTTTCAGAATGTACATATTTGTTCATAATATCTCCTCCTTATTATTATATATAGAACAACAGTAAGTAAACTGTAGAAATAAGAATTGATAAAATCATAAGAGGGAAAGCGATTTTCATAAAATACAAGAATGAAATATGGAATCCCTTACGCTCTAAAGCACCACGTGCGACAACATTTGCTGAAGCACCAATAATAGTTCCATTACCACCAAGACATGCTCCAATCGATAATGCCCACCATACTGGTTCAAAATTTCCAGCAGTAACAGAAGACATATGATTTACAAGCGGAATCATTGTTGCGACATATGGAATATTATCTAAAAATGAAGACAATATTGCTGACATCCACAATACCAAAATTGTCATTGTAGGAATATCACCATTTGTTACAGATAACAAGTTTTCTGCAAGTGTTTCTATGAATCCAATACTTTCAAGGGCACCTACCAAAACAAATAGTCCACCAAAGAAGAATATTGTAACCCACTCTACATCAGCGAGAATTTCATCCGGTTCTACCCTAGAAATAATGATTAAAAGAGAAGAACCAAATATTGCAACAGTAGCTGTTGATACATCAATGAACTCAGCAACTGTAAAACCAATAATCGTTAAAACTAAAATGGATAAACTTTGGATTAAAAGCTTTTTATCTGTGATAGCTTTATTTTCATCAAAACTCAAAATTTCTTTTTTATATTTATCATCAACATGAAGTGACTTTCTAAAAATCAATTCAATCAGTACAACAGTAATAATGAAAATCACTGTCATTAATGGTAGTAGATTCGTTATGAAATCAAGAAAAGATAAATCCGTTGCACTAGCAATCATTATGTTTGGAGGATCCCCAATTAATGTTGCAGCTCCACCTAAATTCGCACTAACAATTTCAGCAATAATAAAAGGAATCGGATTCACTTTTAACGTATCTGAAATTACAAGTGTAACGGGAACAATTAATAATATAGTTGTTACGTTATCTAACAATCCAGAAGCTACAGCAGAAATGATTGAGAAAAACACGATAATTACAATTGGATTTCCTTTTGCCATTTTTGCAGTTTTAATTGCTAAATATTGAAAGAAACCTGTTCTTTTTACAACATTTACAATAACCATCATTCCAATTAATAATCCCAAAGTGTTAAAATCAATCTTTGATAGTGCATCATCTTTAGAAATAATCTGGAAGATGACCATTAATACTGCACCAAACACTGCGACAGCAGTACGATTTATTTTTTCAGAAATAATTGCAATATAAGAGAGTAAAAATATAATTATTCCAATGATATAGTGTTCGTGAAGCATAAGAAAATCACATCCTTAGTAATGGTTTTTCATAAAAATATATGATATAAATCAAATAATATATCAACTGCTTTTATTATACATCAATCATATAGAAAGTGTAAGTATTATTTCCGGATAAATTGATGCTTAAATTTTATGGAAAAGCAAGGTTATAAGAATGATTATTAAAATATAAAAAAATAAAATAAATCAATATTACACTACTAAAAATCAATATTTTAAAATAGATTAATACAGTTACTAGGATGCATTTTCCATCTTACTAAGAAAGATACAATATAATGAAACATGAGATTAGGAGGGGAGGTATGAAGGCAGTGTGCAATAAAAAAGTAAACTATATTCTCTTTTTTGTTGCCTTCAAAACATTAAAAATGTTCTATGTGATATAATCTATTTAAGGAGTGATGACATTGAACAATAATCGAGTTCATCATATGTTAAGTGCAAATAATACGAGAAATGTGATTACCTATGTAATGACATCATCTTTTCGCATTCGAAATAATCATGCTTTATATCATGCCATAGAACTTGCAAAGTCTCATCACAAAATACTCCACATCATTCTTTTCAAATCTTATGAAGAGAATCCTCGAAACAATGATTTCTTTAAAAATGGTATTACAGGACTACAAGAATCATTATTACGTCTCGCAGACTCTGTATCAATATTTCGAGAGTTTGATGAAGAGATGATTCATCATCTACAAAAATCATTCCTAATTATTAAAGACTTTGCGTACCTAGTAGAAGACAAACAAACTGACAAAGATATCCATTTTATTTGTGAACAAAATGATATTGGATTTACAACTGTCGAAAGTGATATATTAATACCTGTCACAATTACTTCCAATAAGGAAGAGTACGCAGCTTCAACGATTCGAAAAAAAATCATGAGTAAGTTTGAAGAATACATCGATCCAATAAATATTGATAGTGAATACTCAATTGGAGAACAAGATGCGATGCATCTTCTCCATACTTTTATGGATCATCAATTAGTACAGTATATTAATCGGAATGATCCATCTTTAAATATCGGCTCAAAACTAAGCCCTTATTTAAAATATGGATTTATATCTCCTCTAACAATTGTTGTTGAACTTGGACAAATTAATACACCTTCAAAAGAATCTTTTATTGAAGAACTTATTGTTCGAAGAGAACTCTCATATAATTTCGTATATTATAATCCACAGTATCATTTATTTAAAGGTATGACATATCAATGGGCTTATCAAACAATGAAAGACCATATCTATGATGAAAGAAGTTATATATACAATATCGACGACTATCTCGCATTTCATACCCACGATCCATATTTCAATGCAGCAATGAAAGAAATGATTTACTTTGGAACAATGCATTCATATATGAGGATGTACTGGGCCAAGAAAATAATTGAATGGTCATTCAATTATGAAGATGCATACAATACAATCATATATCTTAACAATTACTATTTCATAGATGGTAATACGCCAAATGGATATACTGGTGTTGCCTGGTGCTTTGGAAAACATGATCGTGCTTGGGCACCAAGACAAATATTTGGTAAAATTAGATATATGAATAGTAATGGGTTAAAACGAAAATTCAATATCGAAGAATACGTTAATATCATTGAACAAAAAGTTTGTGAAATAAAAAATAAACAAAAAATATAATTTTTTGTTTATTTTTTATTAATATACTGTAAAATAAGAGTAGTCAAAAAAATGCCGCTTTAGCTCAGTCAGGTAGAGCAATGCCATGGTAAGGCAGAGGTCGTAGGTTCAATTCCTACATGCGGCACCATTCGAAATTGTGAAAGCCAATATTTGGCTTTTTTCTTTGTTTATAAAAAAAATGATACTCGTAAAAAAAATGAAAAAAAAAGAAAATAGAACAATTGTTTGTATTCACTTTAATTTCTTTGTAAAATAAGAGTATATAAAAAAAAGAATCAAGGAGGAAAAAAGTGAAAAAACTGATTTTAGTCTTAATGTTTGTAATGATATTAACAGCGTGCGGTTCAAAAGAAGTTGTAATTCCGGTTGACTCGAAACAAGCGGTTTGCACACAAGGTGATGTTTTTAAATACATTTACAAAGACTCAACAGTATATCGCTTTTACTCGAATGATGTGTTACAAGATAGTGCGATGTTAAATATTGTTCAAACAGCAGCAGATGACTATAGTAATTTTGAAGCGTATTTAGATGTAACATTTGCGACAGACGCTTGCGTTATTACAGACTATTCTGAAGAATAAAAATAGATAGAACGACACATAAGTGTCGTTCTATCTATTTAGTTTTTATTTTGCAAGTATTAATACCAAATATTTTGTATAAACCACATACTCCAAGATAGCCTGTTACGAATGCAATAGCAGCTGGTAAGAATAACCACCATGACCACGTACCAGGTAAAAGGATTGCTAAGACAACAAGTATGATACCTAAAGAGTATCTAATAGATGCATCTCTTTTTCCAACATTTTTTTTCATTTCATCACCTCTAAATTTATTATAACATGCATTGCTCTTTATTTGTAATAAATGCAAATAAATCAACTGTTCCTGTTTTAGAATGGAGTTCATATTACAACATTTTTTATAAGTATTATATTATAATATTAATATATAACACAGTATAAGGAGAGTAATAATGGCAATTTTAAATGAATTCTATACATTGAATAACGGAGTGAAAATTCCAAAAATCGGACTGGGAACTTGGCAAGTGCAAGAAGGCGAAGAAACGTATCTATCCGTTTTAGCTGCATTGAAAAATGGGTATCGACATATCGATACTGCTGAAGGATATCAAAATGAAGAAAGTGTAGGTAAAGCTGTTCGAGATAGTGGCATTCCACGTGAGGACATTTTTATAACTTCAAAGTTGGAATCACATATTAAAGACTATGAAGGAGCAAAAGAAGCATTTGAACAAACAATGAAGAAATTAGATTTAGACTATCTTGACTTATTTATTATTCATGCTCCGTGGCCATGGAGCAATATGGGACAAGATTGTAGCGCTGGAAATGTTGAAGCCTATAAAGCGTTAGAAGAATTCTATAAGTCTGGGAGAGTAAAGGCGATTGGAGTATCTAATTTTTCTCCAAGTGATATACAAAACATTCTCGATCACTGTGAAGTTGTTCCTCAGGTTAATCAAATTGGATATTTCATTGGGCTCGACCAATCTGAAACAATTGAGTATTGCAAGCAACACAATATCTTTATTGAAGCTTATTCTCCACTAGGAATTGGGTACTTGCTTTCAAATGAGGATATCAAAAAAGTGGCATTGAAATACGATAAATCACCAGCACAAATTTGTATCAGATACTTATTACAAAAAGGGACAGCACCATTACCAAAATCAACACATGAAAATAGAATTATTGAAAACAGTCAAGTTGATTTTGAAATTTCCAGTGAAGATATGGCTTTTTTAGAAACCATTAAAGGCGACCCAAGACGCTGGGAATAATTTGTTCGATTAACGGATTCATTAATGAGTCCGTTTTTATCGGAATTAATATTGTATAATACTATATTGTAGAACAAAACAATACAGTATATAATGTTTATTATATAACGAGGTGATCACATGATAGGCGTACTTGTAAATGTCCTTTCAATTATTATTGGTGGTGTAATTGGATTGATTCTTCATAAGGGACTAAATGAAAAAATCAAAAAAGTAGTGATGCAAGCAATTGGACTTAGTGTAATTGTTATTGGGATAAGTGGAGCTATTATTACAGAGAATGTTTTGTTGCTTGTTCTAAGTTTAGTTATTGGTGCAGTTATTGGAACGCTATTAAAAATAGAAGACCGTTTGGATCAATTTGGGAAACACATTGAAACCAAATATGCAAAAAGCAATGACAAGTTTGCCAAGGGATTTATCACAGCATCCCTGATATACTGTGTTGGAGCTATGGCGATATTGGGAAGTATTGAAGCAGGAGTTCAAGGAGACAATACAACTCTATTTATTAAATCTATTCTAGATGGTGTTACAGCAATTATCTTTACTGCAACACTAGGATATGGTGTCATTTTTTCAGGGATCTCAGTGTTCCTTTATCAAGGAACAATTGTTTTATTAGGAACGTGGCTTCAAGATTTTCTCACACCACAAATGATTAATGAAACAAGTGCTGTGGGAAGTGTTTTAATTTTGGCAATAGGATTAAATATGCTAGAACTGAAAAGGATTCATGTTGGTGATATGTTGCCAGCTGTATTTATTCCAATTGTCTGGTATCTCATCAGTGGTTTATTTTAAATCAAACACCAATAATATTTGGTGTTTTTCTATGGGTTTTACTTTGTGATACAACTTTACACGTGTATAATAAGAATAGAATGAACTGACACGGATAAACATCTTATTAAGTGAGGAGAGATATAATGAAAAAAAGAATTATTATTTCAACAATTACTGGAGCTATTTTAGGTATATTTTGTGTTATTGGTGCACAAGTTCGATTTCCTGAAGTACTAGGATTCACATTCATATCATCGTACTGGTTTAATCGAGTACTCATCGGTTTTGTAATTGGATTATTGGTTCCAATAACCAATGTTAAGTTATTTCTCTTACGTGGACTTTTAGTGGGATTGCTTGTATCATTCGCATTTTATAGTGCCACTGAATACTTTGACTTTATAGGATTTATCGCTGGTGGAATATATGGTATTATTATTGAATTTATAGCATTTAAAATAAAATAACACTGAGGTGTAGTATGAAACAATATGAGTTAATTGCAACTACGACATTCGGCTTAGAAGCTGTTTGTAAAAGAGAACTGATTAGTTTAGGCTTTGAAGTAATAAGTACAGACAATGGGAAAATTACCTACTTGAGTGATGCTGCAGGGATTGCTAAAAGTAATTTATGGTTACGTTCTGCGGATCGTGTCTTAATTAAAGTTGGTGAATTCAAAGCAACGACATTTGATCAATTATTTGATCAAACAATTGCTTTGCCTTGGCATGAAATTATTCCACTCCATGGAAAGTTTGATGTCAATGGAAAAAGCGTGAAATCTAAATTATTTAGTATTTCAGACTCACAACGCATTGTCAAAAAAGCAATCGCTAAAAAGTTAGAAAAACAATATCATGTGTCATGGTTGCCAGAAGATGATGGCGAATACACTGTTTTGGTTTCATTATTAAATGATATTGCAACATTAACAATCGATACTTCTGGAGTTGCTCTTCATAAAAGAGGTTATCGTATTAATACTGTTGATGCCCCCCTAAAAGAAACTTTAGCAGCAGCACTTATTTTGCTAAGTTATTATAATAAGGATCGCGTGCTATATGATGTATTTTGTGGATCAGGTACAATCCCAATTGAAGCAGCGATGATTGCCAAAAATATTGCTCCAGGATTAAACCGAGACTTTTCTTCAAAATATTGGCCAATCATTGGAGAAACAATTTGGAAAGAAGAAACTAAAAATGCTTATCTTGCAATTGATGTAGATTCTGAGCTTAAAATTTTTGCCTCTGACATCAATGAACAAAACTTGGAAGCAGCAAAGGAAAATGCTGAAGAAGCCGGTGTTGACGATGCAATTGTATTTACATTGTCTGATTTCAATGAATTAGAACTTCAAGATGATTATTCAATCTTAATTACAAATCCCCCATACGGGGAACGATTAATGACTGAAGATGAAGTTCTTGTGTTATATACAAACATCAGAGAAAAATTTGCACCCCTGAATACTTGGAGCAAATATATTTTAACGTCATATACTGATTTCGTTCCAACATATCGTAAAAAACCAGACCGTCAACGAAAATTATTTAATGGAAATATTCCAACATGGTATTATCAATATTATGGACCACGTCCGCCTCTTTAAATCAAAAAATTTAAGTGTTACACCTGTCTATCATTTTTAGGTTTGTTGTGATATAATATATGTAACATACTGAAATAGAAGGAGTGAACACAATGAAAATTGTAAAAAGAACTGAAAATATTAAAATATTAAGACAAAATAATATTATCCCGGGTGTTATCTACGGGAAGGAAATTGAATCTACACCTATTCAAGTTGAATATTTGGAATTAGTGAAAGCTTTAAAGAAATATGGAACAAATATGACATTTAAAGTAAAACTAGACAACAAAGAACACATTGTTTATATTCGTCAATTCCAAAACGATTATTTACTGAATTATAAACCAACTCATTTTGACTTAGTAAAAGTATCATTAACAGATACAATTACATCTCACGTACCACTTAATTTCTTACACAAAGACAACATTGCTAAATCAGGAGAAGTTTTATCAATTAACTTAAATGATTTAGAAGTAGAATACAAAGTAGGTAGCGGGGTTTCTCATATTGATGTTGATTTAACAAAATTATTAACAGACGATACTGTCTATGTTAGTGATGTTGTAGCTCCTGAAGGTGTTACTGTATTAAACAAACCAACGCAAATCATTGCAAACTTAACTCTAGCTTCTATTTTAGAAGAAACTGTTGATGAAGATGATGAAGATGTAGTAGTAACAACATTGGCTGAAGAAGAATAAAATTTTTAAAAATTAAAAGAACAACATAAGTTGTTCTTTTTTAATTGCAAAACAAATTCGAATAAATCTACAGGATAGAACGTAAATAACTTCAGACTCTAAACTAAATTAATGACCATAATTCTTCCTTTTATTTTTTTTATATAGGAGTATAATAGATTTAGTGTATATAGACAAAATGGAGTGAGACAATGAAAAAATATACGGATTTCATATATCGATTTAAAAAGCTTTTAATTGGAGTTTTAGTACTATCTGTAGTAATGAGTATCATTGGAGTGTTTAGAATTAGATTTGATACAGATTTCGCAATGTTTTCTACATCTGGGACAGTTTATGAACAAAGACTTTCTGAACTTGAAGAAATATTTGGCGAACTTAATCAAATTATTGTCTTGGTGGAAACAGATGAATTTACCAATGAAACGGTTGATCAATTTTATACTATCCAGGAATCGTTATTAGCAATGGATTCTGTGACAAGTATCCAAGGTGTTGCGCCAACAGAAATCATGTATGCTGGTTCAGCACAAGATCCGCGTGATATCGAAGTAACTGATTTGATTGATTATTACAGTCAACTTGGAGACTTTGCACCCTTAGTTTTGAAAGACAATGTCTATTATTCATCATTTACATTGTTCATTACAGACCAGTTTACAAATACAGAAGTTAACGAAGTGGAAGATTTACTGTCAAGTAATGAGTTGACATACTATATATCAGGAGATACGTATAATCAAACAAAAATAACAGATTACATCTTTAGAATATTAATGATTTTACCACCACTTGCTTTTATCACCATTTTCTTAGTGTTTAGATGGCAAATGGGAGCAATAAAACCAACAGTATTCAGTGTTCTTCCTGCAGGTGTTGGGTCGTTATGGACGTTGGGAATCATCGGCTGGATGGGAAATGAAGTTTCGATATTAACAGCTGTGGTACCAATCTTTATTATTGTGATCGGGAGTGCAGATGGATTACATTTTATGTCTCACTATCAAGACTCAAAAAAAGAAAATCAATCAACTCATAATGCCATTACAAAAACGTTGACAATTGTTGGAATTCCAATGATTGTAACAACGTTAACATCTATGGCAGGATTTTTGAGTTTGTTATCAATTCAAACAAGCAGCATTTTTGATTTAGCTGTCTTTAGTGCGGTTGGAATATTATTTGCAGGAATTGCAACATGGTATGTCCTTCCACTGATTTTAAGCCATGAAATCAATGTGCTTCCGAAAAATAAAGATCGGAGAGTTCTAGATTTATCATTATATGTTAAAAAATTATGGGGATATAAATCTTTTGTCATTATTGGTGTTATTTTAGTAATGAGTGCATTTGCTTATCCACATATAAAGCATGAATTTGATATGTTGATGGTGTATAAAAATTATACAGAAGTCGCAGAAAATGCTCAAAAAATTCAAGAGGTCAATGGTGGAAGTATTCCATTATATGTTACATTTGAATTTGAAGATGACCCTATATCATTGACGAACCTCAATGAAAGTATAACGATTTCTGATGATATGATTTTGTTAGATAGTGTAAGTAAAGTTGTGAACCCATATGCTTTATTAGATACGATGTATCAAATGAGTTTTGATACAGAAATTCCATCTAACCTAGCTCTAGCATTTCTATATGGAAGAGCATCACAAGAAGATACTAGCCCAATTAATAATTTGATTGCTCGAGATGAACAAGTCGTTCGCTTCATAGTTTTTCCAACAGATTTAACGAATGAAACATTAGAAGAAATAGAAACATTCGCTATGGAACATAACGCTACTGTAACAGGTGTTCAGTATATGATTCGCGACTTAAATTTAAGTATTTCAGAAATGCAGATATACAGTATTGTTCTTGCATTGAGTGTTGTATTTGTGATGATGTTTTTCACACTGCGTAGTTTTAAAATTGCAATCCTAAGTTTGTTGCCAATTGTGATTACTGTAGCAGCATTGTATGGAGCTCTAGGCATAACTGGAATTTCTTTAAATATTACAACTGTAATCATCTTTAGTATCACAATTGGTGTCGGGATAGATTACGCAGTCCATTTTAGTAGTGTATACCAATATTATTTAAAACAAGGACTCTCAAAAGAAGATGCAGTATCACAGGCATATCAAAACTCTTCAAGACCAATCATAACAAATGCTTTAGGAATATCTTTAGGACTCAGCATGATGATGCTTTCACCATTAAATATTCATTTTAATGTCTCTGTCTTAATGTGGGTAAGTATGGTTGTTAGTGTGCTTGTAACTCTGACATTCCTTCCGACAATCTTTAGAGGTCGAAATAACAAGTAAAAAAAAAGAAGATTTCATTAGAAATCTTCTTTATTTTTGTGATAGTACTTTTAAAGTATTTATCATAGTTTGGTATCCGATTTCAATATCATCAATTTCTAAAACAGAAGACTCAACAGGACATCTTCCTGATTGATCACGATTGATAATGAAGGGAACAACTTGTTTGATATTAATATTTAATTCTTTTTGTTTCGCAAATTTTAATCCGTCTTGAGAAATAATTGGAGTATAAAGAGTTGTTGCTCCAATTAAACACGCGAGCATAACGGCACTTTTTCCCATAATTTTATCAACTACAGTTAATGGTGAATTACTGGTTCCAAATTGGGCGTAGAAATCCATTAAAGGTTTTACTCCTTTTGCCTCAGATTGAAACAATATTGTATCTTCAAGCAACACAATACATGTTAACTTTGGATTAGATGTTAATAATGCAAAAGGATCAATAGGTCTTGTCATCTGTAAAAACTCCTCGTAATCTAGTGACAATAATTGGCACTAAAATAAATTG
>JBFFLJ010000043.1:0-11790 GCA_041554935.1 Candidatus Izemoplasma sp. | reverse complement strand
TATAATTGTACAGTAGATAGCTTGATGTATTTATAATATTTAACTTAATTGTTAAATATAAAATACTGAAAAGTAGTTTACTGTACCTTTTTGTGTTTTTTTACAAAAAGAAAGCAAAAAAAATCTAAAAAGGTGTGAATTTCGTACCTTTTTCTATTAGTATATGTTTCAATTTTTGAATTCAGCGACATGTCCTTGCAATCTTTTTTGCGTCTCGAAATAACATTCCTATATTATCTTTATAGAAGAGTGGATTATCTATCCTAGACTCATAGAACGTTTTATAACAATTCTTGTTCTTGCTTTATCAATATCAATAAATTCATTTTACCATATCTCCTTTAGAGGAATTAAAGTCTTTAATGACCTGTTGCTGATGGAGAGATCGTTTCAATAGGATTCAATTGAGTAGAGATTAACAATCTTTATTTTCATTATAGAGGTGTTGGTTTTTTTGAGTAATGCTAGGTGAGGAATGAATTTAATAATCCTTTATTGGATTTTTTTGATATAATGATTATATAAAGAATGCGTTCAAAATGACTTGTAAGTCTTATGAAATCAATGCCCTAGGTCTAATAAAAACATTATGTCCACATATCATTAGAAGAAAATTGATTAAACATTATTTATTTTTATATGGATACAATATATTTTAAATAGAGGTGATAAGATGAAAAATGATAAAATGATTAGTATTATTTATATTGTTATTGGGATTGGAATAATTCTACTCTGGTCCATGTTAATTGGAACATCACAGGTACCAGAATTTGAAACAGAACCTGTAGCTATTGTATTCCACATTGTAATTGAAAGTACAATGGGTATCTTCGCAATTTTAAGTGGGATATGGGTTTTAAAAAAATACAAATATTCGCAACATCTTGTGCTTTTTACAAATGGTATGTTAATGTATTCCGTTGTTAATTCTTCGGGATACTATGGTGATCTTAAACAATATGGAATGATTGCAATGTTTGCTTTTATTCTTGGGTTCATCATCTATAGTAGTTGGTACATTTCTGTGTCTAGGATAAAATAATTAACATAATAAAAACATTTGGATGCTATGAAAATATGGCATCCAAATTACTGCGGTTATAAAAGGTAGTCTTGAAATAGACGGAAGATGCTTAAAGGAATGATTGTGAGGGTAATTAAATGGAATTAATCAATTGTTATGAAGGATATCAAAATGTATACGATGAAAATATGAGCAATCAGGAACTTCAAGAAATATGGTACCAGTTTATGGAAAAATATGAACACCTAAGAAATCTTTGTATTGATGATTATTCAAAACAAGGATACGATTGGCGTAATGTAGCTTCTGATAGAGTATTTAACTATAATTTTGAATTTGTTCGTAAAATGAACTCGACTTCAAAAGCGCTAGAGAACATTATTATATCGATGGAGAACAAACTCAATGATTTCTTCAAACTTAAAAGGGAAGACACCATAATTATAATCTATCATGGTCTTGGTAACGGTGCAGGGTGGGTGACACCTTATAAGGGTAGACCTGCGATTTGCTTAGGTGTTGAGAAAATAGTTGAACTAGGTTGGGATAATCAAAGTAAGTTAGAAAGTCTTGTATCTCACGAATATGGACATCTAGTACATATGGAAGTTAGAGGACTATTATCACCATATGTTGATTTCAGAAGAAAAATGATATTTAGAATGTATACAGAAGGAGTAGCAACATACTGCGAAAGCATCTTTAAAGGTCGAGAAAAATCTACTCCCGATTGGTATAACAAATGTTTGATACTTGAACCAAAACTTAAACTTGAGTTTTTGAAGAGATTAAATAATCAATCAAGTAATTGTGAGGACTTCTTTGGGGATTGGAATCCAGTTCTTGGTTTGAATGAAGCAGGATATTTTTTAGGGCTGCAAATTATAAAAAGAATGGTTAAAAAAATGACAATATTTGAAGCAATGATTCTTGATTATGAAGTTATTGAAAAGGAATTTATTGATTATTTTCAGTAAATTATAAATTCCCAAGTAGTTCAGAAGTAAAAAAATACGACGAAGTATCATAAGCGATTGACAAAAAGGATATAGTACATTTGGATTACTGAATTTTGCAATCATTATAATGTTCTGGTTTAGATAGTTTTTTATTCTAATCTCATTTCTACTGTTGTAATTGGTAAACTGTTACTTATGAGCTACTGTTTAGTGTCTTTTTCTTTTAGCTATTACATGACCTACTATTTATAAAAATATGTGATATAATATAAATAGCAACTTATGTTTAAAAAAATAATGGAATAAATGGAGGATTTATGATTAAAAGAGACGTGATTGCTATTGAAAAGAATGGTGCCAAATCAGAACATGTATATTACTCGAGCGAAGAAGCAAATAATTTAGTAGTGTTTTTTCCTGGGGGAAATAGTAATACTACAGGACCGATTTTTTATTATCTAAGAGATTATTTATTACGTAATGGATATGACGTTTTTAGTTTGTCATACAAAGGCCTTACAGAACGAGGAGATACTTATGATGTTCAAATGGAGAAAATCATTTTAGGAGTTCATCAAGCTATCTCACATGTAAAGGAATTGAAATCTTATGATAAAACATTATTTGTTTCTAGAAGTTTTGGAAATACTGTTTCAACAACTGTAAAACTTAATTATAATTATGATGTTGATAAAGATATTTATATTTCCCCAACACCAGGAGCACTTGAGGAAATTAAAAAGAATCCAGGGTTAATTATCACTTCAAATCATGATGAATATTTAGAAAAAGAACATATGGATGCTATTCTTTCATATCAAAATCATGAAGTGATTGTGTTTGAAGATGGAGATCATAGTTTAGAATGTGATGATACATTAAAAACAATGGAATTTTGTACAGAAGCAATTTCTAAATCGATTGATTTTTTTCAAAAATAATCAGTCACAACAGATGATTTAAGAATCGATTGTTTAGAAACATAATACAAAATATTAAACTGAAGGAGGTAATACTATGAACAGTACAATTAATGTAATCAATAATAGAACAAGCTTGCGTAGATTTAGTGAAATTGATGTATCTAAAAAACATAAAGATATTATTATTGAAAGTGCATTACGAGCACCTACTGCAGGGAATTTAATGTTATACTCTATTATCAAGATAGAAGATAAGGAAATTTTAAAAACCCTGAGTCATACTTGTGATGAACAACCATTTATTGCTTCAGCTTCATTTGCACTTATCTTCTTAGTAGATTATCAAAAACTATATGATTATTTTTCTTATAACAATTATTTTTCATATTGTAAGGAACAAGGACTACAGCCAAAGTTTCCTGAACTTAGTGATTTACTTTTAGGAAGTGAAGATGCAATTTGCGCAGCGCAAAACAGCGTTATTGCTGCTGAAAGTATTGGTGTTGGGAGCTGTTATATTGGTGATATCATTGAAAACTATGAAATACATCAAAAATTACTAAAATTAGAGAAGCTAACATTCCCTTTAGGAATGGTGGTTTTTGGTAATTATCCAGAAGGAGATAGACCAAAGCCTAGACCTCGATTTGACAAGAAGTTCATTGTCTTTGAGAATGAATATAAGAAATTATCAAAAGAAGAATTAGATGATATGTTTGCTTCTATATCTAAAAATTTTAACGTGAATAACACATTGGGAGCTAAAAATACTGCTCAAATGATTTATGGTAGAAAATTTGGAAGTGAATTTTCAGAAGAAATGAGAAGAAGCGCAAAGAAAGCTTATGAAGCTTGGTTGAGTTATAAAGATGAGCAAATGAAGTTCTTCTAAAAAAGGGATTTTTGAAAAATTCAACGAAACACATAAATAAAAGGTTATGTCGCAAACGACATAACCTTTTTAATTGTATTCAAAAAATAATTATAGAATGCTGTCTCATATTATCTCACCCTGTTAGTTTATCAAAGAGACATGCTAGAATTATTAGTTCTAACATGTCTCTTATTTTATGAGTAGGAATCATCTATTTTTTTTTGTGATTTTTTTAGCTCTAGTAAATTCTAATTGTGATTGTTGACGTTGATACTCATAATTAAATAATGCATCTGCGTTAAACATAATGTTACCTCCTTTGATTTTTCTTTTTTAATATAATTGATTGGTGTATTAATTAATTGAATAAAATAGTTGATATTTCTTAATTACAACTTAATAATATATCATAAATTTAATAATGTCAACACTTTTATTAATAAAATTTAAAATAAATATTAAAAAAATCAATAATAACATTAAAAAAATCAATATCGTGTACATTATGGCTTCTTTTCACTTGCATAAAATTAATCAAAAGGATAATGGAACAGGATTGATGAATCCACAAATGTACCTCATAATGAGATGCGACAGATGAAGCGCACTTTTTCCCTGGCTGGATAAACAACTGTATTTTTATAATACAGATACCAAGAAGGAAACAAGATTGACAAAACATTGAATTGTTATTTACTTTATTTTATAATGGTAGTAATGGAAAGTGAGTGTGGTGTGATGCGAATTTGCTTAGTAGACGATGATAGAAGCCAATTAGAGTATTTGTATGCATTACTACAAAACTGGTCTCTAAAGACTAATATTGAAGTGTTGGTATCACTATACCAAAGTGCCGAGGAAATGCTTTTTGAATGTGGCAACTCATTTCCTTTTGATTTAGTCATTTTAGATATACAAATGGATAAAATGAATGGCATTCAGTTATCAAAACGTATTCGAGAAGCTGATAATCATGTCATGATTATTTTCTTATCCGGTATCGCAGATTATGTATACGAAGGATATGAAGTTCAAGCATACCGATATTTACTGAAACCATTAAAGGAAGAAAAACTTTTTGAGATATTAGAATATATGGAAAAGATAACAGAAAAAAAAGAAAAATACATTTTATATAACAAGTATGGTGAAACAGAAAAAATTATGTATGATCAGATAATGTACCTTGAATCACAAGGAAATAGTGTTGTGATTCATACCATGGATAAGGAGTATGTTTATCGAAAAAATTTACATATGATTGAGGATGATTTTTTAAATAATGGATTTATTAAAACACATCGGAGTTTTATTGTAAATCTTCTGCATATTAGGAAGATTCAAAAAGAGAATTGTGTTCTTGCCAGTGGCGATAATTTACCAATAAGCAGAAGAACTTATAAACAAGTAAACCAAGCATTCATCAAATTCTATCGGGGTGAAGAAAAATGATATATTATAACGGAGTATTGTTGATGCTAATAGTAGCTTATGGGAGTTATATGGTTTTTAATCAATATGATAAGAATAAAACATATATTTTGCTTCTAGTTGGAATCTTATATTCAATTGTTGGATTTATGATTGATTTTTATATCGAGAATTATGTGGTTTTACCATATTTTATTCTTGTATTAATGATTACAATTTTTCTTTTACAGAGATTTAAAAGCACAATGTCCTACATTTATTTTATTGTATCTTTAAGTACAATAACAGGTATTGTTATGTATAGTATTTTATACGCTGATAACTCAATTATCCTAATGACATTTAGTGTGTTTGTATTCTTTTTAGCAGAGGATAATCAGAGATATCTTAGGAAAACATATGAACAATCGGCAATAGAATACCAAAACAAGATTTTATCAAAGCAAGTGGAAGAGATCAACAACATCTATCTAACAATGCGTGGGTGGCGTCATGACTACCATAACCATATGCAAAAAATAAAAGCACATATAAGTTTACAACAAATCAATGAAATAAAAGAATATTTAAACAAACTAGATCAAGATCTAGACAATGTGAATCAATTAGTCGAAACGGGTAATGTAAATTTAGATGCGATATTAAATTCGAAAATATCATTAGCCATAAAAAAAGAAATTGCAGTTTCATATACAACAAAGTTATTTAAAGAACTGTCGGTATCTGACATTGATTTATGTGTATTGATTGGTAATCTAATCGATAATGCTGTAGAAGCTTGTGATAAGATCAAATGTAAAAAAGACAAGTTTATCCGGTTATACATCGGAATTTTTCAAGAACAGTTATATATATCTGTATCAAATGCTACAATTGATAAGGTAAGAAAATTAGATGCCGAATACATATCTACCAAACGGGGAAATCATGGTCATGGGTTAAAAAGAATTAATGCTATTGTACAAAAGTATGATGGGTATATTAATCGTGAAAACGAACCAGGCATTTTCAACACAGAAATACTATTGCCTTTATAAAAATACCATTCATGCACGAACAAAATACCGTTCGTGCATTTTTTTATAATTTCTTTCATAAAATGAGATATAGTGAAATCATCAAGTGTAAAAGGAGAACTATCATGAAAAAATATTCAATATTTCAAAATGCAAGATATATATATTCTAAAGGAAAGACAGTTGATAAAACATATACAATACGGATGATCATTATGATTTTATTACAGTTGATTATACCAATTGTAGCTACATTTATACCTGCAGTTGTCGTTTATTTGATAACGAGTAATGTACAAATCTCAGAATTCATAATAGTAATGAGTATTGTTGTAGGGGGATATACCTTATTTACGTTTCTAAATACGTTAATGTCACATAATTTAACTTTTGATAATACGATTCTTAGAACGAAAACATTTTGGCAAGATTTATCCAATAAAACGTTAGTCACGGGATATGAAAACGTAGAGTCAGAAGAGGGAAAACAAAAACTTAATCTAGCAATCGGCTGTGTTAGTTCGAACTGGGTTGGGATTGAGTTACATTTAAAACGATTTCCGACATTTATCGTTAGTTTGATTGGTCTAATAATGTTTAGTGTATACATTTTTTCAATAAATGTGTGGATTATTGTTTTATTGTTTGTAATGACAGTAATAAATATTGGATTAAACATCTATGCAAGAAAATATGAATTAAGTAAAATGGACATATTAAATAAGAACAGAACAAAATTAAGATACTACCAGGAAGAAAGTAATAAATTGGTAAATGGAAAAGATATTCGAATCTACAACTTAGAAGATTGGTTTTATCGTGGAATTAAGACATTTACAAGAAAATACTCATCTAACGTGGTAAAACAAAAACTATTTTATTTCTTACCAAATTTATCTGACTCGTTTTTTACAATACTAAGAGATATCTTAGCCTATAGTATCCTTGTGATGATGGTAATTAATGGCGAAATCAGTATTCCCGAATTTACATTTATGATTGGTATTATTACAGGATTCAGTGTTTGGTTACAGCAAATATCAAGCAGTCATGGGGAGTTGAAAGAAGCAAATATTTCTATCAATAACTATCGTAATTATATGGCAATAGATGATTTGAATAGTGGGAATAAACAAACAGATATTTCTAATTTACTTCATGAATCAGTAGAGGTAAAGTTTGATCAACTTAGTTTCACGTATCCATCAGCATCTTCTCCGACAATAAAGAATTTTAATCTACATATAAAAAAAGGAGAAAGAATTGCGATTGTTGGAATAAATGGAGCAGGTAAAACAACCATTGCTAAATTGTTATCTGGATTGTATAAACCGACAACAGGAGATATTTACATCGACGGAATATCTATTCAAGATTTTGATCGAGTTGATTATTATAAACTAGTAGGTAGTATCTTCCAAGATGTCAATATCTTTGCATTTACCATCGCTCAAGCGATATCTGGGCAAAGCACAGATGAAATTGATTATGATCTATTATGGAAAGTGGTAGAAAAAGCAGGATTAAAAGAGAAATGTGATAGACTCCCAGAAAAAGTAGAAACATATTTAACGCAAGAGATCAATGAAAATGGAATTATGTTAAGCGGAGGAGAAATGCAAAAGGTAATGCTAGCTCGTGTTTTATATAAAAACGCTCCAATCGTAATCCTTGATGAACCTACTGCCGCATTGGATCCAATAGCAGAACAAGAACTATATTTACAATACAAAGAACTAACAAAAGATAAAATTTCAATATTTATTTCCCATAGACTCGCATCGACACAATTTTGTGATCGGATTGTCTTTGTAGAAGACGGAGAAATTCAGGAAATTGGAACACATAAAGAATTATTGAAAAACAATGGCAAATACGCTTATATGTTTGATATTCAAAGCCAATACTATAAAGAAAATATAGGAGAGGAAGGAGAACATAATGAACAAGAAAACATTTAGTCAAATAAGAAACGTTATTAAAATGTCCAATCAAGCAGACAAATCATTCTTTATCATTGTGCTACTTCGTTCATTGGCATCTGCGTCATTACCATTTGTAAGTATTATTTATAGTGCTTTACTCATTGATGGATTCATTCAAGGATTGCCAAAAGATGCATTGATGTTGTATGTTATTAAGTTAATTGTAATTAGTGGTATATTATTATTGTTAAGAGTAATATTAACATTTATTGTGGACCAAAAAAGTCAAATAATAAATCTCTTACTCGGCAATGAGATTTCTAAAAAAACATTAAATCTAGATTATCAACAATTAGAATCCCAACGAATGAAAAATATGTTGTCATCAGCCGATCAAGGTGTAAATTCCAATGGTGGATTAGGATCCTTCGTCTTGCAAATTGGGTTTAGTATTCAGCAGGCAATATCAGGAATTTACAGTTTTATATTAATGATTGGATTGTTCCAAATAAAACAAATTGGCAATCCGTCAACGACTGAACAATTTTTTAATAGTCCGATTGTGGGAATTATTATTATTGGGTTAATCATCATTAGTTTAATAAATAATTTCATTTCGTTATCACAACAAAATAAAATTCAATATGAAACGTTTATACATAACGTTAAAGTTAATCGAATCTTTCAATACATTGCAAATATAGCATTTAACTATAAACTAGCAAAAGATATTCGTATTTATAATATGGATAAACTGATAATTAAAGAAAAATCAAAATATCAAGAAAAGTATATAGGAATATTTAGAACCATGTCCAAGAAAGTTTCCAAAAAACTAGCTGTTATCACATTGGTTAATAATGTTGTAGTCTACGTAGCTTACATTTTAATCGGGATTAAAGCATTACTTGGAATTACCACAGTTGGAGCTGTATTACGACTTGTATATGCTGTTACAGCATTTAACACATCTATTACACAGTTTGCTACTCATTTCAATGTAGCCTTACTTCAAACAAAATATCTTCAGTTATACAAGGATTATTTAGATGAACCTACGGAAATGTATAAAGGAACAATACCGATTGAAAAACGAGATGACAATAACTACTTAATCGAGTTCAAAAATGTATCATTTCACTATCCAAACAGTGAAGAAATGATCTTAAAAGATTTCTCTATCAAGTTAACCATTGGAGAGAGATTAGCTATTGTTGGTCCTAACGGTGCTGGGAAAACGACGATGATTAAATTGATTTGTCGCTTATACGATCCTACCAAAGGTGAAATTCTATTAAACGGAGTAAATATTAATAAATATAAATATGAGGAATATGTGAAACTATTTGCAGTTGTATTCCAAGACTTTAAATTATTCTCAGCAACAATTAAAAATAATATATCATTTACAGCACAGGAAACAGATGAAACAATTAAAGAGTATTTATATCAAGCAGGATTAAAAGATATGGTAGAGAACTTAGAAGACGGTATCGACACATACTTATATACTGATTTTGCAGAAAAAGGAATAGAGGTTTCTGGTGGAGAAGCACAAAAGATAGCAATTGCACGAGCACTATACAAAGATTCACCATTTGTTATATTAGATGAACCTACCAGTGCCTTAGATCCAGTGTCTGAATACGAAATATATACTAAATTTGATGAACTTGTGAAGAATAAAACATCAATCTATATTTCACATAGAATGGCATCTTGTAGATTTTGTAACAACATAATTGTGATTGAGAACGGTTCAGTTACGCAACATGGAAATCATGAAACACTACTACAAGATAAAGAAGGATTATATTACACAATGTGGGAAACACAATCACAATACTACAAAGAAGAAGTATAGAAATATAAAAAGCCCTCAGGGCTTTTTTATTAGATATAATTAATCCCACATGTGATATACTGATTGTAAGGAGTGATAAGATGATTACTTACAAAACAGGACTGGAAAATATGGATTGGGAACAACTGGTTGAACTATATTATGAGTTGGATTTGGTAATTGGATTAGGACGAAAACGAAACATTGATCGAATCAAAACAGCGTTTCATAATAGTTATAAAGTTGTTACAGCTTGGGACTCCAGTAAACTAGTAGGTGCAGGGCGAATGATTAGTGACGGTTATTGCTATGGATGGATACATGATGTTGGTGTATTAAAAGAATATCAAAAACAAGATATTGGCAAAGGTGTAATGAATGAATTAATGAATGAAAAAGAACCAATTCTTTTCGGCTTAACATCATCGTTTGAAGCAGTTGGTTTTTACACCAAACTTGGTCTTAAAAAACATAAAACAGCGATGGCGAAATACCCAGGAAAATCGACCTATTTAGAAGAATAAAGGAATGGAAATCAGTGCCCAAAATGGACGCTGATTTTTTAATGTTATTCAGTTGGCATGATGGATTTAGATTTTACAAGAATGGATATGATTTACATAGTCACTCGCCTGTCACATCTCTTTAGTTTCTTTAGGGATAAAGCTCACTATTCACTTTAAAATCGAACTAACTCAACTATCTAGTTATTGTTGAATTAACATAAAAGTAATATAATAGAAATTGATAGGAGGTATATCTTGAATAATATTGAAATAGGAAAATATATTAAAGGCAAACGAACCAGATTACATTTGACACAAAAAGATTTAGCAGAAAAACTACAAGTAAGCTTTCAAGCTGTCTCTAAATGGGAAACAGGAATCACTTTACCAGATACAAGTCTATTAATGAAATTAAGTGATATTTTAGAAGTAACAGTTGATCAAATACTAAGCGCAGGAGATTTTAGAAAGAAAATGAATAAAAAAATCAATATCGCGGAAATAGAACAGACAATCGACACGATACTTCAAATCAAACAAATACTTGGAGCAAATAATGAGGTATACAATAGTATGATGAGCGGGCTTGTCAATGATGCTGGCACTAGTTTCGAAGAACAAATGTTTGACCCAAACAACAGAGAAATTTTTATTGCTAAATCGGTTATTCAATTGATTATTGATGGGTATTACATCATTGAAGATGAGTTAGATAGTATCATCACAAATGATGGTTATAAAGAAAAAATAATACTGTGTCAAAAAAAATATAATCAGGGCACATAAATAGAATTTGACCTTAGGAGGAAAAATGAAAACAATTATAAAAATCAATGTTTATAGCAAGGAAGACCCAAAAGGATTAAATTATGAAAAAACGTATAATTCAGAAGTCGTACCAACAATTGGTGAAAAGATTAAAGATTCGTTATTCGCAGAGTATAAGAAAGTGATTGATGTAGTATATGATTTTTCATCAGAAGAGTGTTATGTAATCCTTGAAAGTAAAGAGATGCCACATGATCGATTTAGTGGACATATTCAAGAAGTTGCTGATATGCACAATTGGATTCAATCAACTCAAACAGAAGAGATAATATGAAAATTGTTTTAACAATAAAAATTTTCAACACAGTTGATAATCAGAGATTTACGTATGAAAAATCATATCATTCAACATTCGTGCCACGAATTGGAGAGAGAATTAAAGATTCCTTATTCGATGTATATAGACAAGTAATTGATGTCATTTATGACTTTTCAAATAAAGAATGTTGTGTTGTCCT
>JBFFLJ010000042.1:0-11873 GCA_041554935.1 Candidatus Izemoplasma sp. | reverse complement strand
GAGTAATTACTCTGCAAGATGAACAAATTTTACCGTTCGCCGGAAATACATTCTTCTTTGCTTTCTTTACTTCCGTTTTGATGAATGTTATTTTTGCACCAACAATGATGCTCTTTCATCGCTTGACAGACACCTATATTGAACTTTATGGTCAACACAAATTTCCGACATTTAGAAAAGTTGTAGAACACATAAATATTTATCAGTTTTTTACATTTACAATATTCAAAACGATTCCGTTATTTTGGATTCCAGCTCATACAATTACATTCTTATTGCCTGTGGAATATCGTGTGATATTTGCTGCAATGCTTGGAATTATATTGGGAATATTATTAGGTATTAAACCACAGAAAAAGGCAATCTAATGTTTTCCATAAATTACGCATTAGAAATCTCGATTATAGCGATGATTGTAGCACAGTTAGTTAAATTACCAATCTTGTACTTCTTCCAAAAAAAATGGGTTCCAAGTATTGTCTTTTCAACTGGTGGGATGCCAAGTAGTCATAGTGCTTTCGTTACGGCTTTGACACTTTCTTTACTTCTCACCGAAGGAATTTCTTCTCCATATTTTGCGATTAGTTTTGTACTTGCTGGTGTTGTCATTCATGATGCAATAGGAATCAGAAGAGAAGCTGGAAAGCATGCAACAGTCTTGAATAAAATGAAAGAGGATCTTAACATTATTGTTGAAGAACTTAAAAAAGGTCAACAAAAAGATCCGACAATTGTAGAGTCACACTTAAAAGAACTTTTAGGTCATGAACCGCTTGAAGCACTGTTTGGGACACTCTTAGGTGCCGGACTTGTATTAGTAACATATTTCTTTATGTTGTAGGTGATTTAATGAATAAAAGAAAAATAAAAAAAGAATTAATGACACACTATAATATTAAAAATACAAAGAATAAGTTTTATGATTTTTTAATGGAAAATAAGAATCAGACTTACGCAGTTAAAATAATCAAGACGAGAAAAACTACTCTTTTGACGTTTAATTCGAATAAAGTTTTAGAAATTGCTCAAGGCACTTTGGATGGGTTAAAATACAAAAAGAAATCTTATGAATTATTATCTCTTGATTATTCAGATGAGTATCAAAACAAAATTCTGTTATGTACGGAAAAGCCATACAAGATTTTAAAGTATTTGAATGAATCAGACATTGAAGACGTTAGTGCAGCCAAAATTGTTCATCATTTCTTCGTATGTGACACACTTTCTGAAGTTGCAAAAATTGTAAATTGAAACAGGTGAAATTCATCTGTTTTTTTGATTTCAATGTATCTAAAACATTTTTAGTGTTATAATAAACATAGAGGTGATTATATGACCATTGTAGTAACGGGATTTGAGGCGTTTTTAGATCATGATGTGAATCCAACACAAGAAGTCATTCGCTTACTTCCAAAAAGTATTTATGGTAATAAATTAATTGGCGTAGAACTTCCTGTTTTGTATGGGAGTAGTTTTGCGAAATTAGAAAAAATATTAATCGAAGAGAAACCAGAAATTGTTATTTGTCTTGGACTTGGTGGTGGAAGAGAAGCTATTACTCCAGAACGAATCGCAATTAACCTAAATGATGCAAATTATGCAGATAATGATGGTGTGGTGTTTGAAAACCATCAAATCTTACACGGTAAAAACGCATATTTTTCAACACTACCATTATCAAAAATTGTTGATAATTTAGAGCGTAAAAATCTACCTGTTTCAATTTCAAATAGTGCTGGATTATACGTATGCAATGATCTGATGTATCGCTTATTGCATTATGTTAATCAAAACAGCTTGGCGATCAAGGCTGGTTTCATTCATGTTCCATATATGAATGAACAAAAACATCCTGATGATCAGTTTAGTTTGCCACTTCATCAAATACTTGAGGGAATCATAGATTCCATTAAAGCTTGTCTATAAAAGGAGGGAATAATATGGCTGATAGAAAATATACTGTTGAAGGGAAATTCGGAGTGATACTTAGTGTTGCTGAGTATTTACCGGAAGAAAATCCAAAAGCAATTATTCACATTTTTTACGGTTTGGGAGAACATAAAAAAAGATATCAACATGCTGCGAAATGGTTTGTGAAACAGGGGTACGGAGTATACGTTCACGACCACCGTAAACATGGTGAAAGTTTAGATGAACTTGATGTTTTAGGTGGTTTTACTGATGCAGATAGATTTGAGTATATCGTCGATGATTGTCACTACGTAGCACGCAGTATCAAAAAACTTCATTCAAATATTCCGTATATTGTTTTAGGTTACGGAGTTGGAAGTGTTTATGCGAGAAGATATATTTCGAAATATTCACAGTCACCAAGTGCCGCAATCTTTCTTGGTGCAATGCCAATGGAACGAGGATCTAATCATCAGTTTTTCACCTTAACTGCACAAATTGTTAAACTGTTTAAAAAGCAAGCACCTTCTGTGTATCTTACTGATAAGATGCATAAACTGTTTCTTAAAAAAATGAGTAATCCACAATCAAAGTATGATTGGATGATGGCTGATGAAAAAGAATTAGAAAAATTTACAAGCGACCCGTTATGTGGGTTCCCATACTCTGCGAAGTTTTTTATTGAATTATTCAAGGGATTACGGGAAGTTAACACTTCGGATAATATTGAGGAAACAAGAAATATTCCATTATTGTTTATTTCTGGAAAAGATGACCCAGTTGGTGACTATGGTTCAGGAACAAAGGAACTTCGAGAACTCTATAATGGTCATGGATTTTTCTTATTAACTTATAAGTTAATAGAAGGGTATCGAAATGACATGTTTCATGAGAAGGATAAAATGACCATCTACAAACAGTTAGATAGTTGGATGACTTCGATTATAGAAAGTTTATAAAAATATTTAAAATTTGATTGCATTCAAAAAAATCCTGTGCTACATTTAAAGAGTATAGAATAAATATTCAAAGGGCAAACACACAGAAATGTGTAGACGCAAAGTCACAGAGCTAACGGAGTAATCCTACGCTGGCTGGGCCGCAATATTTAGAAGCCGTTTTTGTTATTGCACACAAAAATCGTCTTTATGTTTTTATATTGTGTAGATTCACGCCCTAGATATTTTAGGGCGTTTTTATTTGTTTTATACAACTAAAATCTAAGGAGGATTATATGAGCGAGAAACAAAAAGGTAAAATTAACGTTGGCGTTGATCTTGGAACATCTAATCTCCTAATTTATGTTGAAGGACGTGGAACCGTCTTTAATGAACCTAGCATTATTGCTATCGATAAGGCAAGCAATAAAGTGGTATCGGTTGGTACTGAAGCAGCAGAATTAGTGGGGAAAGTACATGACAAAATCGAAGTAATTAGACCGTTAAATGGAGGTGTAATATCAGATATCGATATGATTCGTGAGATTCTATTGTTTACTTTTGAAAAGTTATTTGTTCAAAGTTCACAACAAATCAAAAAACTTCTGATTTGCATTCCGTCGGAAATTACCGAAACAGAAAAAGCAGCAATCTTACAACTTGGTGAAGAACTTGGTATTGAGGACATCAGAATTGATGAAGAAATTAAATCAGCAGCAATTGGATCAGGAATTGATATCTACACTCCAAGTGGACATTTAGTAGTAGATATTGGTGGAGGTACAACAGACTTTGGCGTATTAAGTCTTGGAGACGTTGTATTATCAAAAAGTATCAAAGTGGCTGGAGACTATTTTGATAAACAAATTATGAACTATATTAAAGAAGTTCATAAGTTAGAAGTTGGTCCACAAACTGCAGAAAAAGTAAAAATTGCATTGGCATCACTCACAGGAGACCTTCCAAAAGATGAAGCAGGAACTGTTTTAGTCTTTAGTGCAATGGGACGTGACCTAGTAAGTGGATTGCCACAACAAGTAACAATAAACGCACAAGAAGTACGAGATATTCTCATAAATTGTTTCGAGTCTATCAAAGCTACACTCATTTCAACATTAGAAGCAACTCCACCTGAATTAGCCGGAGATTTAGTAGAAAACGGTATTCTTGTAACTGGTGGAGGAGCATTAATTAAAGGTGTCAAAGAATATTTTGAAGGATTCTCAAAGGTAGAAGTGGTTGTCTCAAGCAGCCCAATGACGGCAGTCGTAAATGGAACAAAGAAACTCCTAAAAATGGATAAAGCACATTACTTTGGAGAGTTGCGAAGCTAATGGCATATAACATGGGATTAGGAATTGACTTAGGGACTGCCAACCTACTTGTTTATCTTGAGAAAAAAGGAATTATTTTTAATGAACCTTCAGTGATTGCCTTTGATCGCGAAAGTGGAAAAATTGTTGCGGCTGGAATTGACGCACACAATATGCTTGGAAAAGTGCATGATAAGATTAGTGTAATTAAACCGTTGAAAAATGGTGTTATCAGTGACATGAAAGCAGCCAAAGCTTTGGTTGGTTACGTGCTTGATAAAGTATCTCATTTAACAGAAAAAGAATTATCAAATGCTTCATGTGTTATTTGTTGTCCAAGTGAGGTAACAAATATTGAACGTGATGTCATGGTTGAACTTGCCAAAAATATGGGAATTGGTGACGTCTTCATTGAAGAAGAAATTAAAGCGGGTGCCTTAGGTGCGAACGTTGATATCTTCCAATCAAAAGGTGTGCTAATTGTTGATATTGGTGGGGGAACTACCGATGTTGGTATATTATCATTTGGTGATATTGTATTATCTAGAACCATTCGTATGGCTGGAAATTACATTGATACTGAAATTCAAAAACTTATAAAAAACAAAGACAAAGTTGAAATCGGTGAATTAACTGCCGAAAGAATCAAAATCGAATTATCAGATTTACGTGATGGAGCACTTGAAATTGAAAACCGTTATGCAGGACGCGATATCGTACGTGGTGTCCCAAAATGGGTTAACGTTTCAACCAGTGATGTCAAAAGTGTACTTGTTCCAATTTATGAAGAAGTAGTAAAATTGATTGCCGCTGTCCTAAAAGACACCCCTCCCGAATTAAGTGCTGATATATTCCAACATGGAATATTATTAACAGGTGGAGGAGCCCTAATTAAAGGTGTTGATGAATTCGTCAACAAACGTATTAAAGTGCCTGTTCAAGTCGTAAGTAATCCTTTGACATGTGTTGCTGAAGGATCAAAATACTTACTGAAAAATCGCGGAGATTATTTAGTTAATCCGCTGAAATTATAGAGAGGTGAATAATATGGAAAAACAACAAAAATTGATGAAAAACGGTAAAAAATTCATCAAAATAGGGGTTGATTTAGGTACAGCAAATCTTCTTGTATTCGTAGAGGGAGAAGGAATTATATTTAATGAACCATCAGTTATAGCGATGGAGTATGATACAAATGAAGTAATCGCAGTAGGATATAATGCAGCAAAAATGATTGGCCGTGGACACCATGGATTAAAAATTGTAAGTCCTTTAAATCAAGGTGTTATTTCCGATATGGACGCTGCTAAAAAATTAATTGAGATTGCGATTCACAAAGCAGAAACATTAGACATTCATCTGAAAGCTTCGACATTATTAATTTGTTGTCCAAGCGAAGTAACACAAATAGAACGTGATGCTATGGTAGACTTAGCTCATAGTTTGGGTGTTGAAGATGTCTTTATTGAAGAAGAAGTAAAAGCTGGCGGAATTGGTGCTGGACTTGATATCTATTCTTCACAAGGTTCTCTAGTTATTGATATAGGAGGAGGTTCAACTGATATTGGTGTATTATCGTTAGGTGACATTGTTGTTAGTGAATCAATTCGTGTTGCTGGGAACTATTTAGATAATGAAATTATCAATCATTTACAATATCATCATGGCTTATTAATTGGTAAAAAAACAGCCCAAAGAATCAAAGAGGAAATTGGAACACTTCGTGAGGATTTATCAAATGAAATAACGACTTATGCAAATGGTCGTGATCTTGTTACAGGACTACCACGAAAAATTATTGTTACACAAACTGAGATTAGAAGAGTTATGTTAGAACCATTCAAAAGTATCGCAAATACAATCTTAAAAGTGTTACAAAACACACCGGCTGAATTAAGCGCAGACATCATCGAATCAGGGATGCTTGTTAACGGTGGTTGTGCATTGATAGATGGTATTGATGAGTTTTTAGAAAAAGAGATAGGACTTCAAGTTCATATCGCTAAAAACCCTCTAACAGCGATTGTTGAAGGTACAAAAGTATTACTCCAAAATCGCGGGAATTACTATATTAAACCAGTTGATTAATGAATGAAATCACAAAAACAATTATTAGTTGTTTTGGTATTTCTTCTCGTCACATTGATCATCAATAATAGGTGGGATCATCCAATATTCTACATTCTCTATGCTCTCTATCTTTTGTATATCGGTTATGCATTCTATCAAAAAAATAACGAATCGTTGATTGTAATCGATAAATATAAAGCACAGAGAAGATATAAAAACAAAGATGTGAACGAGTACTTTGTCATCTTTGTTGATTTGGCAAATTTGAGTACATATAGCCAGTACTATGACATCAAAATTGGTGATATAATTTTAAGCAAAATTTACAATAATTTGCTGAAAAACTTTACAAAAAAACAAATATATTTGAATAGAACAGATCAAATCATTATCGTCCAGCAATTCGAAAACACACATGTTATCAATACTTCACTTCGAATGGATGAGCAGACTAATGCCGCAAGAAAATTGTACCATTATATCAAAAACAGTGATTATACTGTCTACAATCAAGATGACTCTTACAATGTTGACATTCATATCGGTGTTGCATCTCAAGGACAACGATTAGAAGAATTCGGTATTTCAGAGTTAATGCAATTAGCACAATTTGCTTCATTACAGGCTAAAGAACATAATATCAACTATCTAGTTGCCACAGATGAAACAAGAGCAATTAAAAGTGACTTAGATACCTTTAATAAGGAAATGATGAAGGGACTACAACTCGATGAATTTTCACCATATTTTATCCCTATCATCAATCCCAAAACAATGGCTATCGAAGGTTGTGAAAGTTTGGTTCGATGGCAAAAAGATACATACCGAGTAATTGAGGCATCAAAATTCAAATCAATTGCAAATGAAAAACAATTGTTTGAAAAAATTGACAGAAGGATTATTGAAAAAACATTTCTTGCATACAAGTATTGGAAAGAACATGGTTTGATTACGAATGATTTTAAATTGACAATCAACTTGAGCTATAGAAGTTTATTAAGTATTGAAACTAAAGAACTACTTGCTCTAACAAAACAATTTGAGATCAGACCAACAAACATTGAATTCGACATTAATGAAGAGAGTGCAATGAGTGATGAAGGTATCACTAAAATACTTCATCTCAAAAGTTTAGGCTTTAAAATTTCACTTGACGTATTAAACACCAAATGTTTTTCGTTAAAGAGTATTTTTGCGATTGAATTCGACACAATAAAAATAGATCGAGTTTTCTTACCACACTCTCAAAGTTCTAGTAAAGAATTGTCTTTCTATAAAACAATTGTGGATATTTCAAAATCAATGAATTTGAATATCATGAGCAAAGGTATTGAAGAGAAACATCATTTAAATTTCGCATTCCAACTTAATGTTGATTATGTACAAGGATACTATTTTACCCCACCTCTTGATAATGAGAATTTCATTATTTACTTGAAAAAATATATAAATGGTATCCTAACCCACTAAAAGAAGAGGTATATCCTCTTCTTTTTCTAAATATTATCAATATTTACTACAATTTAAGCTAATTTTTTGGTAAAATATTTATAGACAGGTTAAAGGAGGTTATAACAATGAATGAAGATTTATTAAAGCAATTAGAAAAAAATTACGGTAAAATTCAAAAGACAGAAATATCAGTGGGGGAAACATTTGACAAGCTAGTAAGTGGATTTGAGAAACAAACAAAAGAACTTGGTGGAAATCTAACTTCTGAATTGAAAGAATTCAAAGCTTTAGACAAAGAAATCAAGGACAATCATAAATCTGCTTTGAAATCAATCAATGACAATACAAAAGATGTTTTAGCTGGGATTACTGTTAAAACTCAGGAGTTTGACAAAACGTATGAAAAAGAAGTAGCGGATGCCGATGCAAAACTTGCCAAAGCTGAAGAAAAATTGAATAATGAAATCGCAAAAACAAAAGCTAATTTTGAAAAAGAATTAGCAAAATCACAACAACAATTACAGAAAGATACTGAAGCTGCTAACAGTGTTATTCAAAAAGCAATTGATGAGGAAACAAAAGCTCTGGAAAAACTAGCAGATACCTTAAATAATCGCATTGCAAAATATGATGAAAAAGTTGCTTCTTTGTCTGAAAAACGTGATACTAAAGTTGCAAAACTGACGGAAACTAGTACTAAAAAAATAGAAAAATTACAAAGTGACATTGATGCACAACGCGCTAAAGTTGATAAACGTTTAGCTGAAATGGAACCAGTATTCATTGAAAAGTTAACTGAAATTGAAGTGTTGCTATCAAATGAAAAGGCAGAGTATGAAAGCAAAGTTGATAGTATCAAAACAACACTTGAATCAAAAGTTTCCCGCCGCAACAAATTCTTAGAAAAAGCGGAAAATGAAAACGATACTAAAGCAGCTAAAATTCAACGTAAAGAAATTAAACAACTTGAAATGAATGCTGATCGTGAAACAAAAATATTAGACAAAGCTTTTGATGATCGCGCAAGTGATTTAAAAGCAAAAATAAAAGAACTTCGTAAAAATAATCTTGAACAAGTTGCTGCAATTGAACGTGAGTTTGTTAATTTTAAAGAAGATAATTTAATGCAAGTTGAATTGAATAAAGTTTCTTTAGCAGATGAAATCACTAAAGTAAAACTTGATACAGAATTGAAACTTCAAGATGAACTATCAAAATTGAACGAGTTCAAACTGGAGAACTCAAAAGAAGTACAAAAAGTCATTCAATCAAAAGAACTTGAAGTACAAGTTCAAGAAGATATAAAAGAAAAATTGATTATTGAATTTGATAAAACATCTGAACTTTTAAAACTTAGTTTAGAAGAAGATCTAAGCTCAAAACAAAAAGATTTATCATTACTTGCTTTGACTAATGATAGTGAAAAATCGTTAAGCAAAGTTGCTGTTGAAGTCGGACATACTAAATTAGCAGCAAGCAAAGACATTACATTAAAACAACAAGAACAAGATCTTGCATTGAATGATCTAGAGTCACATATCAGTTATCACAATTCTGATTCTAAAAAACAAAACAGTGTAAAAGCAGAATTCTTACAAACACAACAAGCTGCTATGTCTTTGTTCCAAAATCGTGCAAAAGAATTATTAAGTTATGAAGAACTTGAAATTAATAACCGCGCTGATCTTAAAATTAAATTCTTAGAGAAACAAGCAGTTAGAGTCGAAAAAGATCACAAAGTAATTAATGCACAAATAGAAAATGCATTCTTAAAAGAGAAAGAATTATTTGATATTGAAATCAATAAAATCTCTTCAGAAGATCAAGCAGCACTTGCTGAGTTTAAAACACAGCAAGAAGCCGATATTCAAGATTTAATTGATAAAAGAAAAGAACTTGATCCGAAAAAAGATAAAAAAGAAATTAAAGATCTCACTACAATCATTGATTCAAATAAAGCAAAATATATGCAAGACTTAAAGCAAAAAGAAGATGCAATTCTTGTCAAAACACAACTCTTCCAGGAAAACTTACAAAAGGCTGAACAACGTCGTGATTTAGCATTAAAAGAAGCTTCTGAATTAGTTGATTTGGAATTGAAAGATGTTCAATATGCTATTGAGTTAGTAAATCAAAACAGAGCCGCTGAAATTCAAGAAGCACAAGCTAGATATGGTAAGACATTAGAAAACACTACTGCCTTTACAAATTTAGCTACTTCAAGAAATGCTAAAAATACTGAAGAAAATACACAATACTTAAACACAAGAGTTGAAAAAGAAAATTCATTGATTGAAGAAGCAAGAGAAGTATTTTCAGCTGCAAGAGATGAAATTAATAGTAATCAAGATAAAAAACTTGTTGAGCTTGATAGTGTGAGAACAACTCATATTGAAAGAATTCAAACAAAAACGTTAGAAGCTGAACAAACACTTGAAACAAAAATTCAAGAATTAAATGCTTTGCGAAAAAATGCAGAAGAGAAAGCATTTGGACGATTGAATGTTCAAGCACAAGCACATGCTGGGAAATTAAAAACAATTAATGATAAATTAGCGTTTGAACTCTCAAAAATTGAAAATGACTTTAAACAAAGAGAAAATAAATACAAACAAGATGTAATTGATATCGATAAAAAACAAGATGTTGAAAACAAAACGTTTGAAGCAGAACAAAAACGTGTTCAAAGAGAATATGATATTGAATTGAAAAAGGGTTTATCAGCGATTAGCTTAAAACTTGAGGCAGAAATTAAAGCATTATAGACCCTTGAAAAAGGGTCTTTTTTTCCATTGAGTTGTTATAAAAGAAATAGGTGATAAATATGGGTACAAATATTAAAAGACTTATCTGGTTAATCTTCATCATCGCAGTCGCATTGTTAATGCGTACTGGATTTGAAATACTGTTTGGAAATTACTCTACAACGCATTCTGTCCCGCAAACACTAATTATTGGGATCCGCTTTGTCGCAACGATTATTGTGATTCTAATCTGGATTGGGATTGTTATACGTGCAGAACAAACAGTCTCAAAAATTCCATGGCTAATATTATTAACACTTGAACCATTTGTAGGGCTTGGGTTATTTCTTACATTTGGACGCAGTTTTCGAAAAAGTGGAAGATACCTAGAACACCCAAAAACACATGATGGAAAATATTTAACACATGAGCCAACTACTGACTTTAATAATCCGTTATATACGGATATAGATTCAGAGATTACCGATATTTATAAAGCTGCCTTTAACTTCACAAACCATCATGCCTATATTAATGATTCTGAAGTGCAAGTATTGACTGATGGTGCGAATAAATTTCCAAAACTAATTGAAGAACTGAAATCAGCAACATCATTTATTCTAATGCAATACTATATTATTCGCACAGATAAAATCGGAAAAGAGGTTTTATCGACTCTTCGTAATAAAGCAAAAGAAGGAGTCCAAGTGTATTTAATATATGATGCCATTGGAAGTGTCTTTCTTAACCACTCATACATGAAATCATTACGGCAATCAGGAGTAAACATTGTTGCCAATGATAAAGTCTACTTTGGGTTCTTCAATACGAGGATAAATTATCGTAATCATCGAAAAGTGACTGTCATTGATGGAAAATCTGCATTTATTGGGGGAATGAACTTAGGCGATGAGTACAACAATAGGACAAGTAAATTTGGTTACTTCCGAGACACACATCTATTAATCAAAGGACACGCTGTCTTATCACTCACTCAACTATTCTTTCGTGATTGGTATTATAATACAGGTAAGCTCATAGAAGACGAGATGTATTTTCAATCGCAACCAGTTTCTGCTTCGGGACTTGTGCAATTTGTTCCATCAGGCCCTGACTTTAAGTATCCGCCCATTCGGAATATTTACGTTAAAATGATCAACAATGCAAAACATTCAATTAAGATAATGACACCATATATTGCACTTGACCAGCAAATGATAACATCGTTTGTAGTCGCTGCAAAATCAGGAGTTGACATCAAAATAATTATTCCTGGCATTCCCGATAAACACTCAATATACGCAGTAACAAAATCATTTATTGAAGAACTTCTTGAAGCAGGAATAAAAGTATATTTTTATCAAAAAGGATTTTGTCATGCAAAGGTCTTCATTGTTGATGACAACTTAGCATCTTGTGGAACCTATAACTTAGATAATCGATCT
>JBFFLJ010000041.1:0-12318 GCA_041554935.1 Candidatus Izemoplasma sp. | reverse complement strand
CACCTGTTGAAAAGACAATACTTGGAACCCATTTTTTTTGGAAGAAGTACAAGATTGGTAATTTAACTAACTGTGCTACAATCATCGCTATAATCGAGATTTCTAATGCATAATTTATGGAAAACATTAGATTGCCTTTTTCTGTGGTTTAATACCTAATAATATTCCCAATATAATTCCAAGCATCGCGGCAAATATCACACGATACTCCACAGGCAATAAGAATGTAATTGTATGAGCTGGGATCCAAAATAACGGAATCGTTTTGAATATTGTAAATGTAAAAAACTGATAAATATTTATGTGTTCTACAACTTTTCTAAATGTTGGAAATTTGTGTTGACCATAAAGTTCAATATAGGTGTCAGTCAAGCGATGAAAGAGCATCATTGTTGGTGCAAAAATAACATTCATCAAAACGGAAGTAAAGAAAGCAAAGAAGAATGTATTTCCGGCGAACGGTAAAATTTGTTCATCTTGCAGAGTAATTACTCCATTAGAGAATATACTAAACATTAAAACAATTACGACACCAATCAAGCCCCATACAATAGCTTTGAAAATAAAGCCTTTTGGGATTCTCCATTCTTTTGATCGAAATTTTAAACCAACCACATCACCCATTGATGCGAGCATAAAAAACTTTATAAATCCAGATAATAATTTGTTTTCTGCGGCAAATGTTAAGAAAAAATCAGTTGTCACAAATAACAGCATACAACCAATTATTACTAAAACTAAAAGACCTTTAACCCATTCATTTTTCATTTTTTCACCTTATTTTCATAGAATGTAATATATGCTTCATAATCAAGCCCAGCGATTCCTGTTTCTCCAATATCACCATGCTTTGTATCGTTCTTAATACCATGATAATCACTACCACCGGTAATAATCATATTACGAGCTTGCGCCAAGTTGCGAAATGCTTCTTCTTCCCCTGGCTTGTTACGGAAATAGATTGCTTCTAGGCCATCATATTGAAAGTTGAGCACTGTTTCTTTGATGCTTGGATGTAATAGTGTTGGATGTGCCAAAACGATTACACAATGATTCTTTCGTAATAAATCAATTCCTTCTTGTACAGAAAGTTTTGAAGAAGGAACAAAAGCAACAGAGTTATCACCAATAAATTCTTCGAAAATTGTATCGAAGGAATACTGTGGATAATTTGCCTGAATTGCCTTGGCTATATGTGGTCTTGCAACAATACCGTTACTATAAGATATCACTTGATCATATGTGATTTCTATATCGAAATACTTTTTCAAGTTTTCGATGAACTTATTCACACGATTCAATCGCGAATTACGAATAAAAACATAGTACTCCATCATTGATTTTGACTGATAAGAATCATCTGTGAAATATCCTAAAATATGAACAGGCTTATGATTCATTAGTGTAGATAATTCAATACCCGGGATATATGCTACACCATAGTGTTTACTTAATCTTCGATTAACATCAATGCTTGTACAAATATCATGATCTGTAATAGAAATCAAATCAACTTGATTCTCTTTAGCTATTTGAAATAGTTCTTCTGTTGTTCTTGTACCATCCGAAAATGTCGAATGCATATGTAAATCTGCTTTCATAAAATCACCTCAAAACAAAGTTATTATATCTTAAAACGAAGCAAAAGAAAAGGAAAGACTTTGCATCTAATTTAATTATAGTATAACATTAGCACTTTGTTGTATAATAAACTCATGGAGGCGATTGTATGAATATCATTGAATGTTCTATTAAAGATTTACAGGATGCATTTTCAAAACAACAATTAACATCCCAAGAATTAGTTTTATTTTATTTAGAACGCATTGCTAGTATTGATCAAGGACCAATCAAATATAATAGTGTTTTGGAAGTGAATCCAGATGCATTATTTCAAGCTCAAATAAAAGATTCAGAACGTAAAAATGGTACAGCAAGAGGAATGATGCACGGAATTCCTGTATTGATTAAAGATAATATCAATACATCCGGTGCAATGCATACCACTGCAGGGAGTTTAGCATTAAGGGATAATTTCGCAGAAAAAGATGCTTTTATCGTGAAACGATTAAAGGAAGAAGGCGCAATTATTCTTGGGAAAACAAACTTAACAGAGTTCGCCAACTTTATCACCGTCAACATGTTGAATGGATACAGCAGTCTTGGCGGCAAAGTACTGTGTCCTTATAATATAGATAAAGACCCATCAGGTTCAAGTAGCGGTAGCGCAGTAAGTGTTAGTATCAATTTAGCCCCTGTTGCGATTGGAACTGAGACGGGTGGAAGTATCATGTCACCATCGATGCAAAATGGCGTAGTAGGATTAAAACCTACCATTGGACTTGTCAGTCGCAATGGTATTGTACCCATTTCTTCAACATTAGATACAGCTGGTCCAATTGCGAAAAATGTTTACGATGTCGCAACTCTCTTAAGCGCAATTCGGGGAAATGATGAATTTGATTCAATTACGATGGAAAAGCCAATTATCCCAATTGATTATAGAAAAGCCATCAAAAATGTTAATCCTAGCACGCTAAGAATAGGGATTGATATGACTAATTTCAATCATCTCTCAAACAAACGTCAAGAAGCATTTTACCAAACGATTGATTTATTGAGTAGAGCTGGAGTAACGATTGTTAAACCCATTGAAACACAACCTTCAACCAAAATTTTCTACATCATGATTTACGAATTCAAACGTGTAATAAATGCCTATTTAAGTTCTTTAGGAACTCGTTCAAAAATGAGGACATTAGAAGATATTATTCATTTCAATATGCAGCATGAACAAGAAGCATTAAAATATGGGCAAATCTTATTTGAAGAAGCTCAATATAAGACAAGTGGTCGACTTAATGAAACAAAATATATCGACAGTTTAAAAGAACGTGATAAGTTAACAAAAATTGTCAAAGAACAATTTAAAACCCATAATCTTGATGCGATTTACTTTTCAAATTATACAAGTTTAGGACCCCATTGTGGTTTTCCTACCATTACTGTTCCGATTGGTGTAGACGAAGAACATATCCCTATTGGAACATATATTTTAGGAGATCATTATCAGGAAGCAAAAATTCTCCAAGTTGCTTCCATTATTGAAAAGACAATGAATGGTCGTCGTAATCCATTAGAAAATTAAAAAAGAGGAAATTTTTCCTCTTTTAAAATGCAATTGTAACGAAATACTGGATGACCCCAATCATCATTCCTAGGATCAAACCAATTAACTCAATATGGCGTAGTTCTCGATTCATTAAACCAAAAATAATTTTTTCAAATTCTACAAAATCTAAATCATCAATTCGATTTTTGACAAGTTCATGAATATTCAAACTGTCTTTTCCTTGGTTCTTAACTTTTGTGAGAAGTTCTTCAAATATTTTGTCACCATCTTTATCAATGAACTTCTGAATCATTCCCTCAACATTATCCCCTAGAAACATTTTGGCAACTGGAGGAATTGCTTTCGCAATTTCAGTAACAAGAGTTTCTTTTATGGTAACTTTCATTTTTTCAATGTTGTCACCACCAAGTAAAGCATTCATAATTGTATCTGTATCAAGCAACTCTTGTTCAATAGTATTTGCTAAAGAAATTGCCATTTGATCTTTCCTTTTCGGAAAAACTCCTTGAATCGTAAAGAATAATATTTTGATTGGATTGATTGGTCGAAACAACATCTTAATCGCTACCTTATTGGTGACATATCCAATCAGTCCACCAATTACAACCATTAACAATAATTTAACAATATCCATATGCAACACTCCATTTCGCAAATATTATACGTGTTTTTAATTTAAAAAACAATATCAATATTAAAAAAGGCGTAAGCCTTTTATAATTGACGATGTGTTCCGTCGCAGAACGGAGCATTTTTTGTTTGTTTACAACGACACAAGTTTCTCTCTTGATCTTCCTCAACACTGAATGCAAGAGGTTTAAACGATGTCACTGCGTGTGATCCATCACAAAATGGCTGATTTTCACTTCTACCACAAGTACAAAAGTGATACGTTTTACCTTTTTCAAGTTTTACCTTGATTGGTGATTTTTCATTGATTACTGCTTTTTCCATTATATGCACCTCCATTTTTATTATATCAAAATTAGGATTAACTATTCAGCATTATGCGTTTTTTGTTTCGATAGTATAATCCTAAATCTGTTAAAACCATCAATAAGTTTATTCCATATAAAATCAAGACTATATCAAAATTGAAAACTAATTTATGAATAATTCCAAACACATACCCTGAAGCAACAACATAGAGAAATATCACACTTTTCCCATCAATACTTTTGCTTTTAAGACTTTTCATAATAGAAACTGGCCATGCTGCGCCAAAACATATTAACATCAAGATTTCAAATACACTCATTTTCTTCCCTATTTATCTCTCTAATATTTTTCTTGTGCAACACGAATAAACGCTGCCGCTTTACCATCTAGTTTCATAAAGAAATCACGATCTTGATACGTGAAGCTGAAATTACGACGTAATGTTAAAACCGGTGTTCTTATTAAATTAACTGGTATATCTTCTTCTAAACTTCCTGTAAAGTGAAAGATACCATCTTTAAATCGTATATTCACTTTTCCAATCAATTCATTAATTGATGTATTGTAATTGGCAAAGTATAACGTTGCAGTTGTTTCAATAACTGTTTGGCGTAATTTCGAAGTAAACTGACGTTGATATTTATCCCACTCAACAATATTGTCAAAAGTAAATCCAGTAATAAATCCATACTCATTCATTGTTCCTTCAGTATTACAGTTAGAACATTTAATTGTATTACCACTTGTTACAATTGAGTTAACTTCTTGACATTCTGAACAAATGTAAACAACATTCTCAAATCCTTCAGCAAGTTGTTTCCCTGGATGAGGTATCATATGTTCTCTTTGATAGTCATAATCATTATGATACAATGCTTCTTTCATTCGTTCATTAATTTGTTCCACCGTCATTTCAGATAACTCTTCTTTATGAATCGCAATTGAGTATTCTAAGACTGCTTGACGGTTTTTACGTTTTCCTGTTGCCCATCTTGGGCGTGATAAATATCCACCGCTGACATGACATGCTATTACATCAACTTTTAACTTTTTAATCAGCTTCATTGTTGATTCTTCAATATAATTGGTTTGACCAGAAAATGTTGTATCCCCTTCAGGAAATATTAAAATAGGATATCCCCTTTTAATAGAAGAAATCAAATCTTTTGCAGTTCGAAGATCCGCAGACCCTTTACTTTTTGGAACAACATGTGCGATTTCAGTCAAAAGAAACTTTGTTGGTTGACGATTCATAAGTGTTTGCGAGGCCACAATATACGGCTGAACCTTAAACTTTAATGGAACGTGAATCACATCAAATAGAAATGTATGATTCGCCAACATCACATATGGTTCTTTCCGTTTAAAAGAGAGACCATCTTTTAAAATATATGTTGTCTTAAAATCAAAAAACATCCAAATATTAACTAACCTTCTGAGGATAGCTAAGAAAAAATCTTGTCGTCTATCTTTTCCTGTTCGTTTCATAAGTCACCTCATTCGAGTATAATTTTATACTTAGATATTATACCATAAAAAAAGGCTCGAGATAATAGCCTTTTTCTTTATTATTCAATTATACTAACATCTACACTGTAAGAAATCATTTCATCAAGAATATCACCTTCAGCATTCATCAATACTAATCGGTACTGATATGTTCCACTTAAATCGATTGGATCTAAAACAACACGTTTCAATGGTCCATATACACTAACCACTGTAAACTCTGTTTCCAAGGTTGTTTTACGTTCTAAACGAATTGATACAACACCATCTTGAATCATGTCCCAACTTACTTCAAATTGTTGATTTTGTGTATCAAACCACATTTGGAACGATCCAATATATGCATCATATTTAACTCTTACAGTATATGATATTGCTTTTGTATCAATAATAGAACCAAATTCATCCATTGCTGATACGCGATAATAATAATCACCATCTTCTTCTTCCTCATAATCAAAGAATGAAGCAACACGTGGTACTACAGCAATTTCTTCCCAAACAATTCCATCTGTAGATTTTTCAATTAAGTGACTCTCATAAATCCCTTGGGAATTCCACCATATATTTATACGGTGAGTATAAATATCATATGCACTATCGACATTCCACATTTCTGTCGGTTCTAATGTATTCAAGTAGTACACAACAACAATTTCATTCCAAGTTGTAGCAGAACCCATTATTTTACCGTACTCATCATATCCGATCATACGATATACATATGTTCCACTGTTAATTTCATAATATTCAGTATAGTTTTTATATCCTCCGTCATCGAATAATTCAAGATTTTCATTCAGTATTTCTTCCCAAGTTGTCCCCCCATCACTGGATTGTTCAATTACATAAGAGACAATATTATCTTGATTAACACCAAAATTGATTTGAACTTTTCCGGTGGATTGGTGATGTGATGCATTGACACTATACACATAATCAGGAGATTCAATGACAAATTCTAAACTATCCATAAAATCTAACTGATTATCAAATTCATCAAATAATGTTAAACGATATGTGTAGCTTCCAGGATCAAGTGCTTCATCTGAATGCATTGTTTTTAAATTTCCAAAGTCACCGACCATCTCAAATGATCCACCAGATGTCATTCGTTCAAGACGAACTATTGCTACGTCATCACTAACGAAGCTCCAATCCAAACTGATTGTATTTGATCCAGAATTCCAGTTAATCCATCCATTGAAATGACCAATTAATGCGCCATCTTTTACACGGACAGATTGTTCACTCTCTGATGAAACAACGTTTGTATTATCAAGGACCGCAGATACTCTATAATAATAACTTCCATCTATTTTTTCCTGGTACTTATAAAATTGTCCAATTCGAGGAACTTCACCAATATTTACCCATGTGACTAAGTCAGTTGATTTCTCGATAATTGCGGAATCAAAGGCACCACTTGAATTCCACCAAATGTTAACCATTTGTGTTCCGATATCAAGGCTTGCACTCACGTTATTGATGTCAGGAGTTCCTTCAAAGTTTTGATTTTCAAATTGAACTTGAATTTCACTCCAAGTTGTCATATCTCCTAAGAATGAACCAGAGCTTGAAAAGACAGTAATACGGTAGACATAGTTTCCTTCGTTATATTCGTAATATGATATTTGATTCGTCGTTTTTCCAAATTCATCTAATTCTACATCAAATGTTACAACATCAAGCCATGTTAAGCCACCATCAGTCGATTTTTGAATCAATACAGCGTCATTTTCAGCAACGCTAAGATTAAAATCGAAATGAACTTCTCCATTCCATTGATCAAAATATGCATTGAAATTTTGTACATACATTGGCTCAGAGATGTATATCCAAACGGAATCGGTTTCTCGATCAATTATTCCATTTTCATTTCTGACAACGATTCTAAATTCATAATCTCCATAATGTTCAAATCGATACTTAGAACTTACACCATTTTGGCTATAATCATCTAAAACAATAATTTCTATCCATTCCTCATAATCACGATGACTTGCTTCAAGTGTGATAGTTTCAATAGGTAGTTCGTTGGTTTCACTATCTTTTGAAGGGCGACTAATTTCATAACTAAAAGTAATCATTTCATTTGATTGATCAAACCATATTTCGTAAAGCCCAGAATCCTCAGGTTTACACCCAGTTAATAACAATGCTCCAACCAAAGTTACAATTATAACGATTAACTTTTTCATCATACCACCCTTTCTCAATATCATTCTATCCTTATTATATATAATACTTATGTGTAGCAATTGAATATTTTGTGAATTTTATGTGAACTTAAAAATTCGTAAAAAAAATTGAAGTAGATATTTATCTACTTCAATAAGTTTTCACAACGTTTTTCTAGCTTTTCCAGTAATATGGTCAATCGTAATTTTTACAAGCTGTGTTTGATGAAATGATTCCTCGATATGTGTTTTGCCTTCTGCTAAATAAGCCGGAGAATACTTCGTAATAAGTTTCATTAAAATTGCTTTATCCATAGGAATTAATGATGCTGTTCCAAAAACGATAACAGATTCAAAATCTGTTGAAAACTCTTCCTGTAAAACTTTATTTTTCGTCACAACAGTGAAAGAGACTTTTGGATAATTCATAATGTTTTCGATTTTATGCCCCTTGAGAGCAGAGTGAAAATATATCGCATTACCATCATAAACATAATTTACTGGAGTAGTGTAGGGATATCCATTTTCAGATAGTGTCCCAAGTACTCCGTCAACTCCTTGATTTAAAATGTCTTCACATTGATCAGACGTTAACTCAAGTTTGATTTTCCTCATTTTTTTAAACATAATGCTCACTCACTCCCGTGTAATATATAATGCTGAATAGCAATAATAGTTTTTACATCTGTAATAGTGTTATTTTTAATCATTTCAGAAACCTCGTCTAATGAGAATTCTAAAACAGTAATAAACTCATCTTCATCAGAAGACAATGGATTGTCAACAAGGTAACAATCTCGAGCTAAATATAATTCAATTTTTTCATCTGAATATCCCACACAATTATGGATGTCCATAATTCGTTCAAAACGGTCAGAACGATATGCCGTTTCCTCTTCTAATTCACGTCTTGCACATTCAATTCCAGGTTCATTTTTAGCGTCTTTCTTCCCTGCTGGAATTTCAATTGAATCACTGTGTATTGGATATCTAAACTGCGATGTAAGGATTATTCTTTTGTCTGTTGTAATTGGCAATACTGCAGCTGCACCGATATGTTCTATGTAAACACGATTTGCTCTATTACCATTTTCTAATTGGACAATATCCTCTGAAACAGTAAGGAAGTCGCTTTCATAAACTGTTCTCGAAGTTACTTTTTTTTCTTCCATCAAATCATCTCTCTAACTTTAAAATTAACTAATCGGAACGACAATAAAAATTATTCATCGTTGGATTGTTCAAGGGTTGAAATTTTATATATGTCATAAACTCAACCTCTTATTATTACGATTATAACATAAGATGAAATAGAATAAAATCACATTCATTGCGTTAAACTATAATATCAAATATAATAAGGATATACAGGAGGTGTATTATGGAAATTAAAAAAGGGAGCAACCGATTTTACTGTGGTGAAAGTGAGCAAAATGATGTTGCTAGAATTACTTGGACTTATCACAAAGATAACGTAATTTCAATTGATCATACATTTGTTGATCCAGAATTAAGAGGACAGTCGATTGCGGGAAAACTACTCGCAGAAGTTGTCAAAATGGCAAGAAAAGATAATCTTAAAGTCATTCCTGTTTGTTCATATGCTGTCTTAAAACTCACAAGAAACGACGAGTATCAAGATATTCTTTTCAAAGAATAATCATTCATTTTTTGTTAAAATAAAAATCAACTATTCCAGTTGATTTTTTTAGTTGGTCAATAATATTCATTTTTTATTTCTTATCTTTTGAAAACATTTTAATTTTAGAATAATCAAAATTAGATACATAGTATAAAATATGCATCATTATAAATCCAAGAACCAATAAAACTAAAATATAATATGGCCAATCCGGTAAAAACTTTGCAATAATTTCTGGTTTTTCACCAATGAACATATAGTTCTTATCGAATGTGTAATTCACATATACAACAAGTGGTGAAACGCACAAAATTAAGGCAACAACTTTATATATTGATTTTAAGGTTACTCGATATCCATATGCTTTGTAGTAATAAATCGGAACAATTGCAATACTCATATGTAATAAAATAAAATGATAGTATCTAATATTATAGTAAGTGTATCCTAAAGTGTTTGGAAAGAACAGAGCAAGCAATCCACCAAAAGTACCAATAAAGAATAAAAAGTCAAAAACCTTTTTTGAATCCGTGAGAAGAATCGCAATACTAAACATCACTCCGAAACTGCATAAATGCAACGGTACACTGAATAACCCATAAGCCCAATAGTGAGTATGATAGATTAGTTCTAATACAATTAACCAAATAGCAAATCCACGTTTTATTTTTCTCTCATAGGATAAATTTTTGATTTGTTTGGCAAAAAACAAAGTCAAAACTATACACAATATACCTAACAATATCAAAACACCATGTTGCCAAGTGAATGGTTTCATAGCTAAATCAAAGTCAATATCATGTCCAAAGAAGCGATCAAATGTCATAGTGAATTCCTCCGTTTTTCCAATTATACTACATCTAAAAATAATACCAACAATAAGTCGATATTATTTGAATTATTTATCGTTTCAGTTTTGTAAATGTTTGCGTCCCATTACGATACTCTGGAATATTTATTCCTTGGATCAATGGCATCGCATAAGCCAAAAACTCATCAGTGACACCGTTCCCTGCTTCATTAATCATTGATGCTGGCATTGATTTTTCAACATTAGCAACATCACTTAACGGATGTGTTTTGTATTTAATTTTATACTCTTCACCCGCTTCACGTTCCATAGTAATCATAACATCTGAAATTCCACTAACAGCTTTTCTAACTGCTGTTCTTCCAACTTCAATTGCTTCATTTACATCTGTCAGTGATTGGATATGTGATGCAGCACGTTGTATTGAACCAAGTTCAATTCGACGAGATGATATTCGCATTTCATTATTTACAATCGCTGCTAGTTTACTGCTTACTCCACCAAGTTGAACGTGTCCAAATGCATCTTTCAATGCCGAAGCACTACTTACTAGTAATCCATCCTCGTTAACGATTCCTTCGCTAACTGCGATTAGACATTGTTGTCTTTCACCATAAACTCTCATAACATCTTGTTTAAATCGATCAATATTAAACGGAACTTCTGGTAGGTAAATCAAATCTGGACCGTATCCTTCTGTTGAAGCAATATGAGCTGCAGCAGTTAACCATCCAGCGTGACGCCCCATAATTTCAACAATTGTAACTTTCCCTTTTGGGTAAGCTTTCATATCAGCATTTATTTCCATAATAGTATTTGCGATATATTTCGCAGCACTTCCGTACCCTGGTGTATGGTCTGTATGTGGTAAATCATTATCAATTGTTTTTGGAACCCCAATTACACGGACTTCGTAATCAAGTCTTCTCATGTATTCTGATATTTTATGGGCAGTATCCATTGAATCATTACCACCATTATATAAGAAATATCGAATATTATATTTTTGGAAAATGAATAACAGTCTGATGTAATCAGTCTCATCTTCATTTAATTCAGGCATTTTATATCGAACTGTACCAAATGCACTTCCCGGAGTGTTTTTTAGTAATTCAAGTTCTTCAGGATCTTGTTTACTTGCATAATAAAAATCTTCACTTAGTGCACCTTTAATACCATGACGCATAATTAAAACATCATCTATTAAGTCGTTGTGTTTAAGAGCTTCGGTAATAATCCCGTATGCACTTGCGTTTATAACAGCTGTTGGACCACCAGATTGTCCATATAATAAGTTTCCTTTAAGTTTTTTCATTTTTATCATCTCCTAAATATCTTCCTTTTTATAATACCATATATCATAAATAATTATGATATAAAAATAGCGATTTATTCAAATTGCACAAATTTGTACCCCTCTAGTAAAAAGACTATCAAATATCTTCTTTAGATTCATGTGATTCGATTGTGTTATCATTTGGATGTGTTATACTATGAGCACGCAGTAAAATATGTAAACTTGAGGAAGTGTAACATCATGAAAAACAACATCAAAACGTATGAAAACCTTCCAGTTATTCACGTAGTCGGAAACACTCTTTTAGAACAATCACATATGTTAATTTCTGAATACTCACTTTCATTGTTTATTGATAATTCTCTTTATAAGACTCTTCTAATAACTCCTGATAATATGGATATATTAGTTTATGGTTTCCTCTTTAATGAACAAATCATTGATGCAATAAGTGATGTTAAAGACATAATATTTAGCAAGAATCAGTGCCATGTTTCATTGTACTCAAACAAATCAATAAGAAATCATTTTCTATCTGGAAATTCTGACTTATCAAGCAAAAACGTTAGTTCCATAAAAGTGAATAAACACAAAGAGTTAGATGCTAGTTTTCACATATCAACTCAAAACATATATGATATATCACAGTATTTCAAAGAACAATCAGGTCTCTACCGAAAAACTAGAAGCGTTCACAGTGTCGTGTTGAAAATAGATGAACAACGTTTATACTTTGAAGATATTGATTGTGACAACGCACTTGATAAAGCATGTGGGTATATGATCAAACATCATATGAATTCAATT
>JBFFLJ010000040.1:0-13261 GCA_041554935.1 Candidatus Izemoplasma sp. | reverse complement strand
TATGATCAATGATGATAACTTCAATATGACAAAACTATTCTTAGTATATGTTATGGCTGACAATAACAATTGATTCTAAAACGAATAATTTGAAACGACTTTTCAAAAAAATAGTAGAGCATTTCGAATTGTAAAAAAATAGAAGGTGTTGTATAATATAAGTGTAGCAGAAATGCTACACTTATCCCTTACATAGCATGGTGAATATTTTAAATATTCACACATCCCCTTCCTTAAGGACCGTCGAGAGACGGTTCTTTCCTATTTATTAGGGTTTTTCATAATATATATATCATATTTTCAAGTGTATGATATAATTATAATAGAGAAAAAAAGGGGGGATTTACATGTTTCAATCAAAAGATATGAGTATGGGCGATTGGTTAATTTTTTACATACTATCATCAATTCCGTTTGTTAACTTTGTCGTTTGGTTTGTCATCTTTACTTCGGCTAAATCAAACAAGTCTTTAAAGAACTTAATCAAGTTACAAGTTGTTTTAGTACTTGTTATAATCGTATTGTTTGTTTTCTTCGGGGGAGCAATGATGGCGTTAATGAACAATCTTTCAGCATAGTAAAATAAAAAAAGAGGCTTAGCCTCTTTTTGTTTGCCATTTTGTTTTAATTTCTGAGAAATTTGTAAACAAATAGATAATGTTCATTGATGTGAAAGCAGTCATAATGACTGAAATAATATACACATAATAATTCGTGAACACAAACTCAACGTTAGCTGGGATCTCATTAATGAACCAGTAATTTGTTTTTAAGAAACCATTCATAATATAAACCCCAATTCCAGTCACTAACAAATGTTTAAAGACGGTGAGTAGAGTTTTATACGTGAAACGGTATCCATATGCTTTGTAATAATAAATTGGGACAGTAATAATGGTGAAATGGAGAAGCATAAAGTGATAATAACGGAAATTAAGATATGTATATCCGTAGCTTGTTGGAAAAGTTAATGCCATGAATCCGCCACTAACACCAAAGAAGATTGCATAATTCCAAATTACTTTTTTGTTTGTCAGCATCAAAGCTATATTGATGAAAACAGCAAAACTACAGATATGAAGTGGAACACTGGTTCTTGGGAACGTCCAGTTATGAATGTGATATGCGATTTCTAATACGATTAGCAAAACAATCACAATTCGTTTTACTTGTTTTTCGTATTTTTCGTGAATTACTTTGGCATAGCGTAATGTTAAGAATACTGCCAGAAACGCTATAGCGATATAAATATAATGATGGATCGTGAACATTGTAGCAGCTTTACTGAAATCAATGTCATGACCAAAAAACGTTTGAAATGTCATTTTAATTCCCCCGGCCTAATCATATACAAATCATTATAACAAACAAATCAAAAAAAATGTAAAAAAATATAGTAAACATATTGACAAATTAATTTTGGTGGTATAAAATATCATTATAATAGCACTCGTAGGAAACGAGTGCCAACAAAAGATAAAAGGAGGAATATAGATGTATCGTATTACACCTTATAATCGTGCAGTTAGAAGTAGAGATTTCTTTAATTTGTTTGATGATTTCTTCAATGACACAAAACCTTACAATGGATCATTAAGAGTTGATGTTCGTGATCTGGAAAAAGAATATATTGTTGATGCCGATGTTCCAGGATTAGCAAAAGAAGATATTGAAATCCATTTTGAGAATGAACGTTTACTAATTAACATTACCAAGGAAGAAGAAAAAGAAGAATCAAATAATGACTATATCCACCGTGAAAGATATTCTACTTCATTATCACGTAGTATCTATTTAAAAGATGTTGATCCAACAAAATTCAAAGCAAAACTTGAAAATGGTGTATTAACAATTACTGCACAAAAACAAGAAGACAAAGTAAATAAATATATGATCGACATCGAATAAAGAAGTGCATTAAAGCACTTCTTTTTTCTCATAAAATTTTTTGTTTGAAAACGCTTGTTTCATGATATAATACTACTACAAGTGACTTACTAACAATCACAAAAATATCAACGCACTGGATTCTTAGAATCCAAACTCACGTGCAAAAAGATATAATGGCATTCGTTTCTGCCGTAAAAAAAATACAGACGCTCCATCTGTATTTTTTTATTGTCTATTTCCCAAAAATTTACGCTGAAATTATTGAATTAGATTACTGTATATATTAATTAATATATGATAGAATGTATATAAGATATTAGTAAGCTTATTGTGAGGTGGAACATTAGATGAACTTTATTTCAAAAAAACGTAGTGATTTTAAGATGATGTTTAATTTAAAAACATTGTTTTTATTACTGTTTGATGCATTTCTAATTGCAAGTTCATTCTTTATTGCATTATTAATCAAGAATGATTTGGCAATTAATATGGAACTGTTTCAGAGATACTTGTCAGAATTACCAATTATTATTTTAATATATTTCCTTGTATTTGAATTATTTCAAATGTATCGCAGTTTATGGCGGTTTGCTGGTTTTGAAGAAATCATCAAAGGAATTTTTGCGAATATCATTGCTACACTAATTGCTTATTATACAGTGCGTATATCATTTCAAAATCCGCAAACATTTAGTTTTTATTTTATTGCTTTTTTCATTACTGCATTTACAACTCTTGGCGTAAGATTATCTTACCGCATTGCTCGTATGTTGCAAAAGTATTTGTCCTATGAGGAAGCAAGCAAAAAAGCATTGATTGTCGGAGCTGGCGGTGCTGGTGTTTTGGTTCTTGATGAAGTGAATGCCAATGCAGTTTTTGATTCTAAAATTGTTGGATTTGTTGATGACGATGATCGCAAAATCAATAAATTGATTCATGGTATTGAAGTTCTTGGCAAGTGTGATGATATTGATCTAATTATTTTGGAAAATAATATTAGTACAGTTTATGTTGCAATCCCGCAAGCCTCACCAGCGAGAATTACTCAAATACTAAATCTTATTGAAAAAACGGGAGCACAAATCAAATTGTTTCCACCATTTTATGAGTTGCTTAGTACCCGTGAACAAAATAAAGTAAAATTAAGAGACGTAAAAATCGAAGATTTACTTGGTCGTGATGAAATAAAATTAGAAGAAGATGGTATCCGTGATTATGTTGATGGGAAAACAATTGTTGTTACAGGTGGTGGAGGATCAATCGGTTCAGAGCTTGTCCGCCAAATACGACACTTTAATCCATCCAAGATTATCGTTATTGATATTTATGAAAATAATGCATACGACCTTCAAATGGAATTTGAAAGAATGTATCGTTTAAATAAAGTTCATCATCAACCAGAATTAATTGTCTTGATTGCTAGTGTCAGAGATGTAAAACGAATTGATGCAATTTTTGAGCAATATAAGCCTGACGTTGTCTTTCATGCTGCTGCACATAAACATGTTCCACTTATGGAAGTAAGTCCGTTAGAAGCTTTAAAAAACAACATTGTGGGAACATATAATGTATCCACAATGGCAGATAAACATAATGTAAAGAAATTTGTTCTTATTTCAACAGATAAAGCAGTAAATCCAACAAACATCATGGGAGCTTCAAAACGAGCTGCTGAAAAGATTATTATGGCAATGAATGAAACATCAAAAACTGATTTTGCAGCTGTTCGATTTGGAAATGTATTAGGAAGTAATGGTAGTGTAATTCCTCTTTTTAAAAAACAAATTGAAGATGGTGGACCACTAACAGTTACGCATCCAGAAATCATTCGCTATTTCATGACAATCCCTGAAGCATGTCAGCTTGTTATTCAAGCAGGAGCATACGCTAGAGGTGGAGAGTTATTCGTTTTAGACATGGGAGAGCCCGTTAAAATTTTAGATCTAGCTGAAAAAATGATTCGACTTACAGGACTAGAACCATTTAAAGATATTGACATCATTTTCACTGGACTCCGTCCTGGTGAAAAAATGTTTGAAGAATTACTACTAGATGTCTCAACATCTACGAAAACAGAAAATGATATGATTTTCATTGAAGAAAATCATGCCAATGGTCATTCAAATATTTTTGAATGTGTCAAAGAAATCCAGAATGGTGAGATTGATGAATCATCTGTAAAAAGAATTATTAAGTCATATATCAACACGTATATTGACAGTGAAGAATAGAATTAAAGTACGACGAAACAAGAGATTGTTACGTCGTACTTTTTTGATAAAAAAGGTCTAACAATTCATATGTATATAAATAAAAAGTGTCGACATCAAAGGGAAAACAAGCAAAAACAGATATAAATATATGAAAATATTAGCATTTTTGAAATAATTGACAATTAAGACGTTATTTGATTTTCAAAACATTTTATATTGTGATATAATATCAGGTATAAAAAAATATTTTTATAAGTAGAAATCTAGATCATATGGAGGTACTTTGTGGAACAAGAAACAAACAAAGAATTTGAGATTGATTTATCTCAAATTATGAAAATTATTTTTAGGAAATGGATTTTGATTGGAGTCATTACCGTTTTTATGGGTGTGATGGCTGGTGGATATGCTTATATAATGTTAGATGACGTTTATGTTGCTGAATCAAGTATGATTGTTCAAGTAACTAGCAACAGTGATTCAGATTATACTAATTTATTAACCGGACAACGATTAGTGGATACTTATACAGAGATTGCTGAAAGCAATCGAGTTTTAGAAGAATTGAGAACGAATTTAGGATTTGAGTATTCTAATATTACTTTGCGAAGTATGATTAATGTTGTAAGTGTCAGTGACACTTTAATCATTAATTTATCAGTTGAAAGCAGTGATCCAGTATTAGCAAAAGACATTGCGAATGAACTTGTCCTTATCGTTAAAGATCTTTCCGCAGAATTTACTGGCCTTGAAGATGTTGAAGTGTTAGATGTAGCTTTAACACCAACTGCTCCAAGTGGGCCTAATAGAACGATGTACATAGCTGTCGGGCTTTTGCTTGGTGGAATGATTGGTGTTGGGTTAGTCCTTGGATTTGAGTTTTTAGATAAAAGTATCAAAAATGGTCAGGATGTTGAAAATATCTTAAATATACGATTACTCGGTTTGATTCCTGAGTATGATATGGATGAGGTGGAGGAATAATATGCAAGATTATAAAGTGATTACCAACTTAGAACCTCGTTCTTCTATCAGTGAACAATATCGTAAATTACGAACTTCAATTGATTTTTCATCCTTCAATAAAGAAATAAGAGTATTAAATTTAACAAGTACGTTTCCTGGAGAAGGAAAAACTGTGACAGTAATCAATTTAGCGACAGTTTATTCTCAAAGCAAACAAAAAACATTAATAATTGATATGGATTTACGCAAGCCAAAAATCCATCGTTCATTTGGATTATCTAATATTGGTGGAATTAGTGATTATATCACTAGTGGCGAACTTATTGATACATATATTAATAAGATTAATGAAAACTTAGATGTCTTAGTTGCTGGACCAAAAGTACCTTTCCCAGCAGAAGTCTTAGTCTCAGCTAAAATTAAAGAGATGGTTGAATATTTAAGAACAAAATATGATAAAATAATTATTGATTCTCCGCCACTAACAGCGGTGGCAGATGCAACGATTATTTCTAGTCTTTGTGATGGAACAATTTTTGTGGTTGCTTCAAGAAAAACAAATTCTGATATCGCAAAAAGCGTGTTAAAACAATTGACAGGTTCAGGTGCCAATATTTTAGGTGGAGTTTTAACAAGGGTTCAACATAGAGATGTATATAGTGGAATGGATTATTACTATTACGGTGAAGAGTAATAAAGCCGCTCTTCTTAGAGCGGCTTTATTTTTATTTTAATACGGAGGTGAACATGATGATTGATATTCATTCACATATATTATATGGAGTTGATGATGGCTGTAAGACAATGGACGATGCAATTAATATGATCAAAGAATGTATCAAATCAGGTATTACAGATTTGTTTTTTACACCTCATTATTCTTATCGAAGAAAGTATACTGTTTCTTATGAAGAAATTGAAATGAAGTTTGATGCTTTAAAACAAGAAGTCTCCAAAAACAATTTAAACATCAATCTATATTTGGGTAGTGAAATTGATGAAACCTCACAAATTTATAACTTTTTAAAAAATTCAACATGCCATACAATGAATCAAACAAAATATGTGTTGGTTGATTTTGGCACTAGAATTGCAGATATTGATGATATCTGTTATGAACTTATTGTAAGAGGGTATATACCAATTATTGCCCACCCAGAAAGATATACCTATATCGACGACATTGACCTTATGAAAAAATGGAAGAAAACGGGAGCTTTATTACAAGTCAATGCATCTAGTTTGTTTTCAAATGGCATTATTAAAAAACAAGCATCACTATTACTTAAAAATAAACTAGTTGATTTTATTGCTTCGGATACACATCAGAATAACAAAACAATTGATTTCTTAAGTAAAGCAGCCCATTATATTGAACAAAAATTTGGTAAAGAAGAAGCAATAAGATTATTTGTAACAAACCCTCAAAAAATGTTAAAGAGTTAAGTGATTTACATTCATTTTTACCAATAGCTATCGTTCCTTTAATGACAGATAAATATCTGTCATTTTTTTTGTTTTTTTGGTATATAAGCATTTACACAATTTCCATAATGGAGAAGTTTGCTATGTATACAACAATAAATTCATATAGTACGAAGCGCTCGATGAATATTTTATATTTGTCTATAATTCCTTCAATCTAATCAAATATTTTGCACAAACGATTGTTCAAAATAAAAGAATTTCGTGTTATCTTTCAATATTGTGATATAATATTCTGTGGTATTATATATGATTTATATATTTATATATGTCTTATATACATTTTTTAGGTGGTGAAATAGATGATATACTTCAGCATAATACTCGTTACATTCATGGGAATTCTTTTGAATGTGTTTCTTCAACAAAAGAAAGTACTAACAATTGAAAAAAGCTTGAAAATATTATCTATAATACTATTTGTGGTTTACTCACTGCGGTTTTTCTTTAGCGATGCAATTGATAACACCTTTAATTTGTTATATTTTGATGTTGAAACGCCGATTGACGCTGCATCTACATGGATATTCACGCGTTTCGGATCAATATTAATGCTTGTGTTGAGATGGGTAACTTTGATTCTAATTACTTGGGGAGTTATCGGGTCTTTCTTTAACCAACGTTTTATTAAATGGATGATGTCATCACTTGGTATCTTGATTGGGATTTTGAATATTGTTTTCTTCAAGGAAAATATGATTGCATACTTTGGAAATGAGAGTTTTCAATATTTTTCAGTTAGAGGGATTCAATTTGCACTAGTTGTTAGTTTCTTATTGATGATATCAATAATGAATTTACTGATCGTTCTAAAAACAAAGATGGTTATTTATAAGAAGGATATCTATAATACTTTATTGATATTCTTTGTTTCTAGTTTGGCAGTAATTCCAATATCATTTTTCCATAATTTATTTGGTAATTATGGAGAAAGTCCTTTGGATTTTAATCCACAACATTTGATATTACTTGCTATACCTCTTGTGGGTATGGTAGGTAGTTATTTTATTATGTTTTCTAAAAGACAAGAAGACCGAAACATTATGTTAATGTTTTTAGTGTTAGCGGGCTTCTTTCAATATTTCTATATAAGAAGAACAGGGATATCGTCATTACCCCTTCATTTATGTAATACAGCAATTATATTAATGTTGATTTCATTTGTTTTTAAATTAAAAGGAGTTTTTTATTTTAATTATTTCGCAAACGTATTAGGAGCAATACTAGCGATTATACTTCCAAATTACTCTAGTGATTTATTCTCAATGAATGTATCTCATTTCTGGTTTAATCATATATATGCTTTGATAATACCGGTTTTAGGAGTAGCATTTCATACTTTTGAAAGACCAACATTAAAACTAATGTTGAAGGCAATTGGTGTCTTTACAATTTATTATGTGGTCGTTTTATTCTTGAATTCGTGGCTTAACAATTACCAATCTGTCGATTACTTCTTTACATATCATGATTTCATCACTTCAAAATTAAATGCCGAGAGTGTTCAATACTTGAATGTGATATCCTTTGAATATAAGAATCTTACATTTATCTTTTACTGGTTGTATCAAATCTTACTCTACTTTGGATTTATTTTCTTAATGTTTATGAGTTGGTATGTATATGATGCGATTTTTCAATTTGCAGATCGCTATTATAATTTAATTTTAAAACGAAAAAAAATGAATGTGGATATTCTTGAATTGAAACGTTTGTTAGATGGTAGAGAACTTTCTGAACCAATCAATCCTGGAGGTGTGGACATGTTAAAAATTTCTCATTTCAGTAAACAATACGGAACTTCTAAACAAAGAGCAGTTGATGATTTTTCATTAGAAGTTCACGCTGGAGAGGTTTTCGGTTTCTTAGGTCATAATGGCGCAGGAAAATCAACCACGATTAAAAGTTTGGTTGGGATTCAATCCATTACTGATGGGGAAATGGAAATTTGTGGGTACTCCATTAAAACTCAACCATTAGAAGCAAAATTAAATATTGGTTATGTTTCTGATAATCATGCAGTCTATGAAAAACTGACAGGTAGAGAATTTATTTACTATGTTGCGGATTTATTTAAAGTATCAGTAGAACTTAGAGAAGAGAGACTAGAAAAATATCTAAAACGATTCTCACTTGCTTTCGCAATTGACAATGAAATCAAGAGTTATTCTCATGGGATGAAGCAAAAGTTAGTTGTAATTGCTTCGTTAATTCATGAGCCTAAAGTTTGGATATTAGATGAGCCTTTAACAGGGTTAGATCCAACAAGTGCATTCCAAATTAAGGAATGTATGAGAGAACATGCCAATAGAGGCAATATCGTATTTTTCTCATCTCATGTTATTGAAGTAGTTGAAAAAATATGTGATCGAATTGCGATCATCGGACAAGGTAAACTTGAAGGAGTTTATGTTGTAAAAGATTTGTTAGCTACAGGGACTTCATTAGAACAACTATATATGAACAGCGTGCAGAGCCATACCCATATGGGGGTAGAGTAGCATGTTGAAACGATTATTGATTTTGACGATGATGCAACTATCTAACAAAATCAATTTAAAATTTATTCATCATAAACGTTTCGCTGCGAAAGTTGCTCTTAGTTTGTTGTTGATCATCATCATCAGTATTGTGATGGCTTTAGTGTTGTTTGTGATTGATGGAATATTGTATATTCCTGTGAATGTTTATTTTCTGATATTTATTTTGATGTTTACTCAAACATTAAGTATTATCTCTACTACAAATGGATTAATTGTTGATCTATATATCAGTAAAGACAATCAAATATTATTATCACTTCCTGTCAAAAACGATGAAGTTTTTGTCAGCAAGTTGATGGTGTATTATGCACATGACTTTGTGAAGAATTTGTTCTTTTTAGTTCCATTACTGATTGGGTTTGGATTTATTAATCACTTGCCTTGGTATTTCTATGTTAATATTGTTCCTATGGCAATTATATTGCCTTTGATATCAGTATCAGTAAGTGCTTTATTATCAATACCAATTATGTATTTAAAACATTTCTTTGCAGACAGAAACATTTTACTCTTTATCACTTCTTTTACTGTTATCTTTCTTGCTTTCTATTTTGTGACGAGTTTTGTTTCTAGAATTCCGACTCCAATTAGGATTGTTCCTCTATATAATCGATTCATCAGTAATATCTCAATTTTTGTACAATCAAGTGCAAAATATTCATCGATTTATCGAGTGATTGGGAAATTACTATTTGATATCAATGTTGTTGAGAATTATGGAATTTTGTTAATTACTTCTTTATCATTGGTTATTTTAGTATTTGTTGTTTCAAGACCAATCTATTTTAAATTAACCTCTAAATCTTTGGAGTCAGCTTCAAATAGAGTTCATAATTTGAAATTTGTACCAAATCAAAGTATTTTCCGTACTTTTCTAAGAAAAGAATGGTTGATTACGAGAAGAAGTATCAATGAATTGTTATCCAATTATAGTATGTTACTCTTGTATCCATTTGTGTTATATACTTTAAATTATATTTATATGGGGATTCCAAGAGTTTCTCTTGGAAATTCTCTTGTCATCGTATTTGATTTGATGATTAGTTTATTTATCATTACTTCTTCGAATTCTGCATCTGCTTCAGCAATTACGCTGGAGGGGTTTGAATTTGTGTTATTAAAAACTTCACCATCAAAAACGCATCAGATTGCTTGGGCAAAAATCACGATCAATTTCTTGCTTTCTTCGATTATGATTATCTTGAGTTTTGTGATGTTCCGCGTAGCTTTACCGAATTTCCCAGGTCATGATTTATGGCCGATGATGATTGTGATCCTGATTTTGAATTCAAGCCATATTCTTTGGTCACTACAAATTGATATCTTGAATCCCAAATTGAGTGAGTATGCATCAACAGGTTCGTTAAGTAATAATCAAAATATAACAAAGTCTATTACTGTTGGGTTTGTCATGAGTTTAATCTTTTCGATTTTGTTTGGCTTTTTCAGTATTATGCTTACTGAAATAGCTTGGCCGTTGATTATTTCAATCGCTCTTGTATTCTTAATATTTCGAGTTATTTCATTTTATTATTTCCTCAATGCATATTTTATCGACATTGAGTTTTAGGGGGCGTTTATGAATAGAAAAGCGTTGATATTTATTGTTTTTATATTAGGTGTGTTATCGATTATGGCAGTTGGAATTTGGGGTTCGTCTCCGGATCCTTCTGACAATATTACGATGAATTCTATCACCTTTTCTGATGATCGTATCGTTACCAATGATGATGGCGATAAAATTATTTTTGTACAAGATATTATTACAGATTTAGAAACAAATTATGAAATCCAGGTAGCATTTACTTATCTTCCTGAAAATTCCAGTGTATATTTGCTTGCATATACAAACGAAGATAGTGTATCTGCCATTGTAAGAGGCAATTTAGTTTATGTCGCTTTTTCACAAAAGGACACTGTTTCCATTCGAATTATGGATAGAAAAACAGAGAATTATGATACCGTTACACTTGTGTTTAGCGCTCCGGGAGAAGTTGATATCCCTGATGATATATTCAATTAAAGGAGAAAAAGAAATGAAAAAAAATCTAGTAAAATACAGTATGTTTATGGCAATCGTCTTGATGCTTGTTTTCACGACTGGTTGTAACTCAAAACAAATTACGATTTCTTTTGAAACGAATGGTGGGGTTCAAATGACTTCAATCAAAGTGGAACAAAATGCTTTGTTGTCAGATGTTTCCGATGCCACTAGAGTGGGATATGATTTTGTTGATTGGTATTATGATAGTGCCTTGACACAACCACTTGATGAAACAGAACCGGTTTTAAGAAACATCACGCTTTATGCGAATTGGCAAGTGCAATCTTACCAAATTAGTTTTGATGTTGAAGGGGTAGTAACTGATGGAACAGCTATTACTTATGGAACACAAATTACATTCCCTGAAGATCCAATAAAAGAAGGGTATCATTTCTTGGGTTGGTATTTAGGAACAGATTTATTCAATGAGGACACAATTGTCCAATCGGATACTTCGCTTACAGCTCATTTTGAAATTGATGAATATACCGTTACTTTTGATCTGGGTGATGGAACGATTAGTACCGTTAGATTAGAATATGGTGAAGAATTAGGGGAACTGCCTTCATCTGTGTTAACTCCAGAGGCAGGGAAAAATATTGTTTGGAAATATTTTAATGATTCCGTGATAGGTGAAACTGCTAATTTTGATGATATCTCATCAAATATATCAGTTAAATCTGTTTATGTTGATATATATTTAGATGTAACAATAGTGGATGGATTAGGAAACCAAGAACTTGTTTCTGTTAAATATGGAGATCCTCTAACAAGACCAGTCAGTGATCCTTCAAAAGCAAACTACAGCTTTGATGGTTGGGTTGATTCTTTAGGTCTTCAATATGATTTTGCTAGCGCAGTTACACAAGAAATAACAATTACTGCAAGCTATTCTCTCTTAGAGTTCGCAGTGTCATTCTTTGACCAAAACGGTCAAATAATCGGAGAACCGCAACTTATTGAATATGGATCTGATGCGACTGCTCCAAACTATACTGCCCCACAGGGTTATCAGTTTGTTAGTTGGAGCGAAGACTTCACAAACGTTACTGCTGCCTTATCAGTAGATGTTGTGTTACAAGGCGATAGCTTTGATATTACTTTTGAAACACTTGGTGGTTCAGCTATAGATACAATTAATGAAGTGATTGGACAACCAATTACTCGACCAGAAAACCCTACAAGAAGTGGTTATCTATTTGGTGGTTGGTATACAAGTGTTGGTATGGAAAATGAGTATACTACATTTTCAACAATGCCTTATGATGGTTTAACATTATATGCAAAATGGACAATGGAATTACCAGCAACTTCGACAGTTACCATTGAAAGAATATTCTCTAGAAATGGCATCGAAACATCAAGAACAACAATCGATGTTCAAGTTGAAGATGGAAGTAGTTATAATCCAGTATCTTCTATTACAGGATATGATTTTGATTATTTTGTTGGAACTGATTTAGTACATCACACAAATAGTTCAGATACACTTGTTATTAATAGTGATCAAACAATAGAAGTTTATTATGAATTAAAAAGTTTTACGATTAACTTTACGCAATTCTTGACGACAGGAGAAGATACAACCGTTGATTCTTTCACTGTGTATTACGATGAAACATTTACGAGTGTTCCAGCTTTAATCCTCGCTGAAAATCCTGCTTACTCTGTAGTTGCTTGGAACCGTTCTGTCTTCCAAAACGTAAAAACTAATATTGATGTTTATGCTGTTTATTATCCAGCTGGTGGAACAACTGTGACGTTTTTGGATAATGGAACAATTAAGTACCTTGTCAAAGATTCTGACATTCCAACCGGACCAGTCATTACTGATACTGCGGCGATATGGAATTTACAAAAACCAGGATATGTATTCTTAGGATGGTTCTATGATGAAGCAGGAACAAGTCCTGTGGCTATTTCTGAACTTGATTTTAGTATTTTAGGTTCTTCCATTACTGTTTATGCTTTATGGGACGAATTATTCGCTCTTCCAACTCCGACAGATGTATCTGTAATCATCGTTGGTACAACGGTAACTGTTACTTGGAATGAAAGTAGTGTTGAAGAGGTTTATCCAACGGACTTTACATTGCTCATCGACGGAGTGGAATATCCAC
>JBFFLJ010000039.1:0-13318 GCA_041554935.1 Candidatus Izemoplasma sp. | reverse complement strand
TATCAGTATTTATTGGAACAGCAGGAAACAAAGGTAAAGTAGTAGCAATTCTTGGTGAACAAGGTTCAACACCAGCAATAGGTGGACAAGTTTATGTTGGAACTGGAGAAAGTGCAATTATAACAGCTGGAGCGTTTGTTGTTGGAACAACATATACAATCACAACAGCAGGATCAACAGATTATACATTAATTGGTGCAGCGGATAGTGTTGTCGGAACAGTATTTATAGCAACCGGTGTCGGAGCTGGAACAGGTACAGCAACATTTACTTCAGAACCTGGAACAGTATTTACAACCGATTTACATTCAAAAACTTTGTCTGCAACAAATTGGAAATTTGCATCAACAAAATATGCACCTACAACAAGCGGTAAATATGTTGTAGAAGTAGAATACACAGGTTAGGAGAATATAAATGAGAAAAGATATGACATTTAGTGATTATGATTCTTTAGCAAAAGGTCAAAACAAATCAATCCGACAAGTATATAAAGAGGTTCAAGCAGGACTTGAAAAAAATATGCGTGGAACATCAGATTTAATGGATGGGTATATTAAAGATACTCAATATTTCCACGATAGCAAATTCTTTAATGACGCAAGTTCAGCTGGATTATATCCAATTGATGCGTTCCAAGTATTAGATCTAACAGTAAACTTACCACTTAACAAATTCTGGGCGCAAGAATTAGTGCCAATGAGAATGGGTGGGGGAGCAGTAGAAAGTTTCGCTTTCTTCAGAGCAAACATTGGTGTTGCTAATGCTCGTCTAGCTGGTGGTAACTCAAATAGTGTACCATTAGTATCAATTTCAGATGAAAAAGTAGTAGTTCCAATTTATCCAATTCGTTTAGGTATCTTACTAGGTGATGTTGATATGATGAAATCGGAACAAGTAAATTATGGTATCTTAGATAGACATGAACAAGCATTAAGAACTTCATATTGGAAAGAAATTGAATTATTCGCAATGCAAGGTAATGTCAACATTGGAGATATTACAACTTCAACTACAAACTTCCATCCTGGATTATTAAACATTCCAGTAACTGGAGCAGGAATCTATTATAAGATTTTAACTGTGGAACAATGGTCAGCACATGACATTAGTGAATGGACAAGTACAATTGTTACAGCAATCGCAACAATGAAGAAAAACCTTCGTTACCAACGTGATTACTTCCCTAACAAAATTGCTTTGCCACCAACTGTATGGACATTAATGCAAGCACCAGCAGTATTAGGTGATGTAGCAAGTTCAGGTGGAGCAGGAATTGCAATGTCAATTCTTGAATACATTCAAATGCAAGTTAAGAAAAGATTACAAGTTGACGTTGACTTTGTAGAACTTCCTTACTTAGATACTGGTGCAGTAGCAACTGATGGATTCTTCGTTGAAGAAGATGGAGCAGGTTCAGCAGGACGTATCGTAATTTGGCGTAAAGATGAAAAAGTAATGAAATTACCTATCGCAATGCCTTTAACTGGTGGAGCAGCATTACCATCACCAACTGAAGCAGGTATTCGTAAAAATTACTTAGCATTTGTAGGGCCATTAGCATTAGTTTATCCAGAAGCAATTGGATATATTGACAATAAAGCTGCATAATTAGATAAAATATACATTTAGAGGGGATTTAAACCCCCTCTACTTGATATATGTATTATATTAAATTATAATATGTATATGAGGTAAATGAATGAAAGAAAGGTGATAATATGTCATTAACAATACCAACACAAGGCTTAAATACTTATTACACAATGGATGGATTAAATACCATAAATCTTAACTTATTAGATCCATTAGGTTATTTTGCGAATTATGCTATAACAATTGAATCACCAGTGTTTGAAACTTTATTAGAATCATTAGGTGATGAGCCGAATTTCACATTACCAGACTTTTTATTATGGTGTCCAACATTCCAAGATTTCTTTCAAGACGAAGAAAACAGTTCTTTATACAACTTACTTGTAGCGTTCTTGAATATAGCCAAGATCAAAGTTAAATGGACATTGATACAAGATGAAAAGACTTGGAAACGATTAGTCGCATTGTATATTGGACATTATATGGAATTAAATATTAGAGCAATTAAAGATGAAGAAAATAGATTATCATTAGTTGCAGGAACACCACAAGCAAAAGAAACAAGACATTTAGAATACGAAGTAGGAAATGAAGTATTTAAAGATATGAGAGCAACAATATACGGTTCACAGTTTTGGTTTGAATATGAGCCATACGGAAGATTCCTAAGTGGATTTTGGGGAACATCAATATTATAAAGGAGTGATATTATGGCAATACCAACAGTAGACTTTTTAGAAAGACCATTGGTAGATAAAAAAATGGTTTGGGATTTTAATGAACATAGATATGTAGCATTGGTAGATGGCGTTCTAAAAGATGCTTATGTAAATTTAGTTATTGATTGGAAAACAAAAGAAAATGCACAATCATATCTTGATTTGGTAAGTAGAGTTGTAAATGAAACTATTTTATCATTCAAAGATGAAAAATATAAAAATGCTATGTTGTATTATATAGGTCATTCCAAAAAGATGAGATTAGAAATACAAAAAGTCCTTTATGATACCGTTTGGTATAATCGTAGAGATGGTGGATTTATGATGGCTTACAATAGTGGAGCTAACTTGAATCAAGGTAAAATGATCGAATTTGGAATAGATAAAGCAATATCATCAATAGCACGTCAAATTATAAAAAATAGCCCTTTAGGTACAAGATATATGACAGTAGACATAAACGAAAAGCAAATTTTCGCTAGTTTAACAACGCTACTTGCATATTTAGTATCACAGGGCTATATTACTAGCACACAAAGCGATGTAGTAGCAGACAGTGAAGATTTAAACGATTTACCATATACAGAAGATTACCAGTTGGTCGAATTAGAAAATGATAGATACTTATTTACAAATATTAAATCAATCAAATCGTATGTAGAAGATATGTGGATATACGATAATGTAAACGGAACTTGGTAATATGGGTTACGGTGGAGATTTAACAGATTTCGGACAAACTGGTTCAATGGTATTAAAGAATTTACAAGCAACATATCGAAGTCCAATATCACAATTGGAACAAAAGGATCAAGATATTGATGTATCATCATTAACTTATGCTCAATTATTAGCATTAGTTCCAACAAATTGGCATGATGAAGAAAGCGATTATTGGTCTGAAGATGAATTAGAACATTTTAATTGTAGAGATGGACAAACAAATTCATATGTAAAACGTGGTACGGACGAAGAACTTGAAGAAGTATTTGATAGACAAGAAGCAAGCGTAATAGTTTGGCATATAGCAACTGACGATAACCATATAGAGTTTCTTGCTGGCGGTAAAGTTAGAGCAAAAGGAATCGAATGGTTTGTATTAAAAGTGATACAACAAGATAGTACAGGTACATATGCTAATAGATATAATTCTATGGATACTTCACCAGATAATCTTAGATTAAGAAGAATTGGAGTTAAAACTTTAGTTTGTGTTGGTGGGTTGGTATAAATGTCAATAGAAATATCAGTATCACCAGAAAAATACAATAGATTATTAGTTGAAGGATTTGATTCTGCATTAGGATTTTGGTTTTGGAATATAGCGGTATTAATTACACCTTACGATACTGGTGCAGCAAGATCAGCAATTAGTCTTAGAAGTAATAAACCTAGAAAAATAAGAGTATCATATGATACTTTTAGAGCTTTACATATTAAATTTTTAGAAGAAGGGCAAGGGCCTGTTAAAAAATATAAAGATTTCATAAAAAAAGACACAACTGAAGCAATAACTGAACAGTTAGTATCTTGGATTATAACAGGAAACAGACCTGCGTTTGCAAGAAGTGGAGTTAGACCATTTGTTAAATTAAAAACAAGTAAATATACTCCGTTTTCAAAAGAGAGAAACTTATTGAAACAAGCAAATATGAACTCAAATGTAATTACGGCAAAAGCTCGTATGCAAATATCAAAAATTAGAGAATTAGAACATTCTGGTATTGCACAAAGAGCGACTGGACGAAAAGTAGAAACAACTACAAGTATAAATTATAAGAGAAATAACAAAAATATAAGTGTTTTAAATCAAATATACAAAGATAGAGTTAGTCAAATCAATAAATAGGAGTGTGAATCTATATGGCAGTTAAATATCATATAAATGAAAAAGATATATATAAGTTTATATCAGATCAATTTAACAATAATAGTTCTGGTGGAAAGATTATTTATTCAATAGGTTATACATTCTTAGATGATGATGACAAACCTGGTGCTTTTGTAAAGAGATTCACACAAAACAAAGGAAGATTTGATGTTAAAAAAACATTTGATGAAGATACTTATGAACTTGATAACGAAAGTTTCGTACCAATGGGAGTTTATAATCTCAACGGTAGTTACTTAGCTCATGATGATATTAAAGAAATCACTTATGAACCAAATATTGAATTTTTGGTTTATGCAGAAAATGATTTAACATATAAAGCGATAGAGTTAGCGATACAAGAAGTAAGAGCAAGATTAGTTCAATATCAAACATATATAGATGTAGAGTTTCTTAACTTAGAAGGTGGAGCAAATATCACTGAAACCTTAAAAGTTATTACTATGTCTGGTGAGATTGATTACGGACAAATAGTTAGATTACAAGGTAAGAATTACTTGACTATAACAATGCCACTTACATTAGAAGTAACAAATTACGGTGAGTATGCAAATCAAGAGAAAATTTACTTATCAGTTCCTAGTGTAGCAAGTGGAGCATATGTAAAAATGTATCCGTTATCTTGGAATTATGGTGTTGGAATTGATACTGAAGGTTCTCAAACATTGAATGATAAGTCATTACTCAATCTGAATAGAGCAAAACAAGTAAGACATGTACCTAAAAATACAGTTTTTGGTTTATCAATGGCTATTCAAATAGACTTTAGAAATGCAATATTGTATAAAATATTCAAAGATAGTAGGAATCCTACCCAAGCAACAAGTACGGAAATATGGACAGTTAGAAGTACAATTGAAGTATTTAATTATACTACAAAAGTTTATGAAGAAGATACCTCTTTAAGAATACAAGACACATTCATTTTAGATAAAAAAACACCAGTAGAAGAATTATCTAAGGGTGAAAAAATCATATATGCCTTAACATTCTTACCTGATTGGACAGCATTGTAAATGTCAATAGATATTAATGTAAACCTAAGAAACGGTGGCGGTAGGACTACAAGAGCGCAATCTAAAATGAGTACCAAAGGTTCTTTCAATAATAAAAAAGGTAGAATGGCAACAGTGGCTACAAAAAAAGAAACTAATCATATGGGTGCATTAGCAACATTTATGACAAGTGGAAATATGCTTAAAAGTGGACTAATGAAAGTTCCATTATTAAGAAGTGTTATGGTAGCAGGTAAAGTAGCAGATAAAGGTGTTCAATTTGGTACAGCAATATATCAAGCTCGAAGTGGTGAGAAAATGATTTCTCATAACATAAAAGCTTATTCAAAAGTATATACAACAATGGGTATAGCATATCTTGAAGGCGCACTTGATAATTATCTTTATAGAGAGCCAGAAGTTAAAAGACAAAATTATATGTTAGATTATGGTAGAGAATTATTTTTGAGAAATATAGAGAACGAGAAAAACAAGTTTTTATAAAGAATAGAGAGGTGAAAAATCGTGCCATTCTTATATGAATTTACAATAGATAATGAAAAAGTAGAAGGTCAAATCGGTTTTTCCACTTCAATTAAATGGGAAGAAGCATTAGACGAAGCGACACTTGTGATTCCATTTACTTACGAAAACGATGTACCTTATAAAATGCTCTCAATGTTAAATGTTGAGATTACTGAAATAGATAATTATACTGATAAAAACATAGTAGAAACGAGAACTTATGAGTTTATAGTTTATAGTGATACCCCAGTTTCACTTGGTTCTTATGGTTATTATAGACACCAAGTAAACGCAATTGAATACACAGCAAAACTTGATTATTATATGATTAACAACTTATCTAAATCAAAAAGTGTATTAAGAAATGGACAAGCACCATTTGAGACTTTTGAGATAGCTCCTGCTAGTTCAGGACAATGGTTTGCAAAAGTTACCTTAGAAAATATTGGGTTAAAGGAAAACTTTTTTGCAAATAAAGATTTAGTATTCGATCAAGTATATCAAGCGTATGTTGCTACTTCCGCATTACCAGAAGGATTTAAAAGAACAAACGCAGTAATTAGAACAAATGCAACATTAGTAAGCGGAACAAGTCCTCATGTTTTATCTGATGGGCCTACAACTTGGGTTTTCCCTGAAGGAGAATGGGAAATAGAATATGGTTTTATAGCAGATGGAACTGAAGGATATTCATATGATGTTGGATTTAATGCAATATATAAATTCTATGTAGAAGCAGTTAATGAATATGAACTAACAATGTATAACTTAATTGATGAGATAAGAACTAGCATTAGCAAGTTCGGTGGAATTGAAGATACAATATATTTTAATGAAACTAGAATATTTGATATAGACAGTTCATATGAAACTTATTTAAAAAGTATTAAAGTACCACAAATATATTTATCACAAGCAACCGCAAGACAAATGTTGATTTATTGTATGTCATTTATGAACGCTTTGCCTAGACTTGAATATGGTGAAATACTAGATACCTTGACATTAGAAAACTATAATCTTGCAACTGGAACATTTATTAAAAATGATGTTATCGCTTATGGCGGTAAGCAAAATACAAACCAAATAGGTACTAAGAACTATCAACCTATTGGACAAGCATTAGCAAATAATTTAGATGATACTTCAATTCATAGTCCTTCAAGAACTGGGTATCAACAAGTTCGATCATTGGATATTCAATTAACAGCAGATAATTTCACAATAAAATTACCTGAAAAATCACCACTATATTTACCTAAAAAATTAGTTGTATTAATTCCTGAAATAGAAGTTTATGCAAATGGTGGAATAGCAAGATTGATACACCTTACTAACTTTGAATTAGATATAACGCCAAGATGGATAAATGATGAAGAATGGAAATTGAAAGAGATTACAACAAACTTTCCAACTATTACAAGTAGAGAAATTTGGGATAGTGAACTAGGTTTAAGAAGTTATAAGGTTGAGAATTTGACTTGGAAAACAGGAGATACTCAAATTAATTTATCAACTGTATTTGGAACATTGTTTGAAGATAATCTTATTAGAAATGTAGTCTTAATGGGTATTTATGAATATATTATGTTACACCCACCAGTACCAATTGATATAGCAGGAGACTTTTATGGAGATATGGAAATAGTATTAGATATTCCAGCCATATCTGAATATAAAGATTGGAGATTTAGAGTTGAATATATTACTGATGAAAGATTAGTTATAAAACAAGACAAAGAAGATTTGAGTCAAATATCATTTTATAGTGAAATGCGACAAAATCAAGAAGAAGCTCTCGTAGACTTAGTAAGACAAAGTAGAAAAGGATATGGAGATTTACAAAGAACAGGAAATAGAACTTTCAGTTTTCCTAAGAAACACATTTCATTAGATGAATTTTATACGATAGGACAAAAAGATAGTGATGATTTTACGATTACACAAATTGATACACAATGGTTTAATGATTATGCAATAGCAATTTATCACATAACTAAGTATCATAACCGTATTCAACAAGCGACATTCGTAAATCAAAAGTATAGACCATTTGACAACTTTGCTAAATCAGTTTTAGATAGACACGAACATTATGGTGATTACTTGATTGCTTTACCACCTGATGATTTTACTGATGGAGTTCAAGAACAAAGTACAAAGATTTATACAAATAATAAAACAGTTAGAAGAATCACACAAATATTACTTGGAGACGATTTCTTCGTTGATAATCCAGGTGAAACAAGTGCAACAGTAGCTCTAATAAGAACTGATGGAATGTTAAATTCTAATCCAGATGTAGCTGGTACTGATGATAGAAAATTCGTTATATCTCCAGTGACTTCAAGGGGAATTAAAGGTGGATTTACATTCACAATTGGGTTTAAAAGCAACCAAGTTGCAGGTGATGGACTTATAGTAGAAGGCACAAATTACTACAATTCAGCAGTTAGATATACCGATAAAAAAGGTAGGTTTACAAGATTTGGGTTTGCTATTATGAAAGACTTAGATTATGACGCTGATGATGTTTCTACATTCCCATTATTAGAAGATAACATATCGGAATTAGGACCTTATTTTAGTAGTAATACTTACTTCTGGTGTGGTTACTCATTCGCAATTAATCAACCGTTTGAGAATCCACTTGTATGGAATAAAGATCCGTTGACAAACGCTCAACTTACTTACCAATTAAATGTATTATCATACTATGTTGGATTGTATATATTCGGTTTAAAATTCTTTACTGAAAACTATATAGTTAAGGAACACGAACTCATAAATGGAGCAGTATTATATCTATATACAGATGGAACGAAACATGAAATATTTAAAGATTTATTTGTTAAAAGCGGATATGATAGTTCAGTTGAGTTAAGAGATAATGAAGTTCTTGGAGATGGAAATATTGAGTATAACCATTATTCAAATACGGTTTTGTTTGTAGGAATAAGTATGGTAGGAATTACATCATGGGCTATTGGGATACCAAATGAAGATGGAGACATTGAATTATTGGTAGCTTGTAATGAAAATTTAGGTGGAGTTAGATTTGTAAATAGACACTTCAGACCTAACATTTTAGAAATAGGAAGCAAGTCAATACAAGTTGAATTTACAGTAATTGAATTAGGTTTAGAATTAAGTGGAGATTTTGTTTATGTTAGAGGTGGAGAAGTTCAATTAGATATGGATTCATCATTCAATTTAACAACAACATTAACTCATGTTCGTGGTGGAGAACTTGAAGAAACTCTTGATTTAACATTTGGATTGACAATACCAATTGAATTTTTTAGAGATGATAGTGTTCCACTAGATATTATTTCAGCAATGGAATTATCAAACACATTAACATTTACTAGAGGTACTGAATTAGAAGCGTTAATGGATTTAGGATTAAATTTAAGCAATACACTTACTTATACTAGAGGTGGGGAAGTTGAAACAATTTTAGACTTTGCAATGAATTTAGCAAACGATGTTCAATACTTTGCTTCAAAAGATATAGGAAGTACAATTGATTTGTTATCTAATTTAAGTACAAATATTATATATATTGTTACTAAAAACTCAGAAAATACAATTAATCTAGCATTAGAATTTGGTACTGCAATTACTTACCAAGCAACAACTAATATTGGTGCAACAATAGATTTATCATTATCAATGTCATTCGATATTCAATATACAAAAGCAGAAATACAATATGCTTCACCAACAATTGAAGTAGCAACAGGAACATTAGGTAGCGATGGCGGTGGAACATTCGTTTATGCTTTCTATCGTGTTAGAAATAACGATGCAGACGCAGGTAGAGTTGGTAGTATAATTACAGCAACACCACCTTCATTTGTAATTTCAAATTTAGTAGAATTAACATCTGGAGAATGGTCTGATTATATTGAAATAACTCAATATTATACTGGAGACGTTCCTAAACTTTATGCACAAACAAGAGATATTATTGGTGAAAGCGACAAAGATGTATCAGATATAGTTGTATGGGATTCATGGGCTTAATTAATTAAAAAAATATAAAAAAGAAAAGGAGAAACAATTATGGCGACAGGTTCAAATGTATTAGCAAGAAACGCTATGTTACAAGCAATCTTAGACTGGAATCCTGGTTCTAGTGGAACAGGAATTAATATTGGTGCATTTTCAGCAGATGCTGATGCAGCATTAGAAGCGAATACGGCAGCAACTTATTCAACACCAGCAACATCGGCAATGGATATTACAGCAAATGTTGTAATAAATATTAGCGCAGGAATTACCATAAATCATTTAAGAATATATAAAGATGCTGGTGCAGGTTCTTATGTCTATAAAAAAGACATTACTGCGGAAGTATTTACATTCGCAGGAACAATCACAATTACTTCTGCTGAAATTAGCATTGCAGACGCATAGGATTAAGTGATTATATATGAGTGAAACATTAAATTATTTATTTGAAGAAAAAGAACACAGTGATGGAAATGTAGGCGTTATCCACGTTTATCGCAAAGCCGATAATGCGTGGGTAGGCTTTATCCGTTATATTAAAAAGAGTACAAATGGTAAGCCTTTTGTAAAGTTTTACGCAAGTGATTTAGGACAAAATCTTGATGAGCAATTTATGGAAGAATTAAAAGAATTTAGTCAAACATTATCAAAAAGATGGATTGAGAATGGTGGATCAGGATTTAAAATTGGTAACGATTTAGATGTTAAAATTAAAATGGTTATTGATAAAGGCGATGGAAAACCACCAAAAAAAGTAATAGTATGATAATTAAAAAAAATAAAGATAAAGCAGGTGAGTAAGAATGTCAACGAATTTAATTACACCGACAACAGCAAAAGCGTACTTCCTTACTGATGGTACAGTAAGAGACAATTATGGAGACACATTATTCCACCCACTTTCTACTGTAAACAATATAGAGATATATGTAGAAGATGGAGAAGCTAATAATGTAATGACTATCAACTATAATCCAGAGATTAGAAGAAAATGGGCCACACATTGGTTTCCTTGTTTCTATCGTGGGTTAGTTGAACATACATTAGATGGAGAAAGTGAGCCTAGAACTTTTGCTCAATATTTAACAACTATGCCAGTTATCTTATCTTCTATGAATCAAAACTCCAATACACCGATGAGTGTAACTTCTACTTTAAGACAACAAGCTGGAAACAACTTGATTGGTGCTTATCCAACAGTAGCAAGTTTACCAACAAGTTATGGTGATTGGTTAGATTTACAAGATTTAGAAGAAAATGATGTAGTTGCATATGTTTATGAATCAGGAGTGAATGGATTCTATAAAGTAGAGTATACCACTTCATATGCTTGGACTTTACAAACTTCAGGTATAACAAATGATGTAAGTGCAAAACAATATGACGTATGGGAATTATCAGTCCAACCAGGATATGGTAATCCAGGAGAAATAACAGAACTAACCGATGAACAATATCGGTTGATTTGGCAAGAATTAAGTCAGTTATCAGCATATTATGATAGTAATTTAGCACTTATTCAAGATTTGATTGATGGAACAACCCCAGCTGGAAAAGCGGTAGCGGATCAAAATGGAAATGTAATTAATACAACCTATCAATTATTATCTAATCTTGTTACAGCATTTCAAGTGACACCTGATAATACACATTATGCAAGTGAGAAATTAATATATGATACGATACAAAATATATTAAACGGTACAACAGCATTTACAAAAGTTACAATAGGTACTATTGAATTAACTAATAACCTAATTGATGGAACTATTGATATGAAATTGAGTGATGATGTTACCGTACAAATAGGACAAGAACAACAAGTATTAATGAGAAATGAAAGTGGTATAGCATTAGATGAATTAGATCCTGTATGGGTGAGTGGTACTACTGGAAATAAATTAACTATTGATACGATTGATATTTCAATAGATGCACAAGCAAATAGAACAATAGGTATAATCACACAACCTACTATATTAAATAATGCAAATGGATATGTAACAACATTTGGGTTTGTTAGAAATGTAGACACAAGTTTATTTACTAATGATGATGATTTATATGTAAGTGCAAGTGGTGGCTTAACAGCAACTATGCCATTAGCACCTAATAATATTATTAAAATTGGTGTTGTAGTATCTTCTCACGCAACACAAGGAGTAATCTTTGTTGGTATAGATAGAGTTCATAAATTACAAGAATTAAGTGATGTATATGCACCAACAATGACAAACGGAGATATATTAGAATGGGTTAGTGCTAATAGTAGATTTGAAGTATTTAATATTAGAACTGCTTTGGCATTAAAAGAAGATAAAGCAAATAAAGGTGTAGCAAATGGATATGTACCTTTAAATGCAAGTGCAATTATTGATTCCATTTATATTCCTGGTGCTTATGATGATTATACAGAAGTAGCAACTTATGCAGACTTGCCTACAACTGGTGTTGAAGGAATTATGTATATCGTTATCGCTGATGAGACAAGCGGTGGAAACACATCAACTTATCGTTGGACTGGTTCAGTATATGTATTGATTTCAAATGAATTAAGTGCTGTTGAAGTTAAGGCTCTTTACGAAAGTAATGCTGATACTAACGCATATACAGATGCTGAAAAAGCAAAAGTAGCGAATGTACCTAATGATACAAACGCTGAATTACTAGCACTTACTACTGATAAAGTGGATAAGGTTACTGGTTCTAGTTTAGTTACTGATGTAGAAATAGCACATTTAATTGCCTTAGATACCCAAGCAGAATTAGATGCTAAATTTGCTAATAAGGTAGATAAAGTTACTGGTTCAAGTTTGGTAACTGATATAGAAATAGCACACTTAGAAGCATTGGATACACAAGCGGAGCTAGACGCAAAGTTTTTATTAAAAAGAAATAACGATCCGACTGCATTAGTAACAATATCACCAGATAATGCAGATATATTTGATGTTTATGATGTAAGTACAAGCACATTAAAGAAAATGACAATTGCGGAACTGTTAGCGCTAGTCGCTACTGGAACAACAACATTTGTAAATAGTGCGGATTACAAAGCATTTGGATTGGGAGCATATAAATCAGCAATGCTCACTTACCATGATTTAACATTAGTAACAAACGGAGATTATAAAGTAGCAATTAAAACACAAGAAACGGATCAAGTTGTTTACTTCTTGTTCCCAACGATTACAAGTAATACAAATACACTCCGAATCTCAACTGATGATGGAACAACATTCTATACAGTATTAGTAAACGGTGGAACAATACCTGCCGAGTTATATAGTGCTAAATTGGTAGGGTTCTACAATGATGGAACGAACTTTATTCCATTAGAAGACCAAGAGATTATACAAACATCAATTCCTTACAACGGAACACCTGCAACATTCGATGAGTCAAAAGATGGTGCGAGTGTATCAATCAAATCTAAAAACATAATCCCATTCAACAAACTATACGGTGGCACATTAGACTGGTTAGTCAGCAATCCAGATTTCCGAGATGGAACAACGGGGTGGAGTGAAGCAGGTGGAACGAATACTATCGTTAATGGTATTTTAAATGCTACT
>JBFFLJ010000038.1:0-13633 GCA_041554935.1 Candidatus Izemoplasma sp. | reverse complement strand
TCTGTAAAACAGCAACCAGCTATTGCTGTTATGAGTACTTTGATTAATCGGATGCTGCTTGCAAATCAAGTAGGGACACAATCGTACAGTGGTGATCGCAACGTGTATGCTGCTTTAGGTTATAAAGATCAGTTATTCTTTGAAGATTACTTAGGAAGATACTTTAGACAAGATATTGCTAAAGCGATTATTGATCGTCCCGTAAAAGCATCATGGAAAGGCGACATCACAATAATTGAAAATACCAAATCGAAAGAAACTAGATTTGAGAAGAAATGGCGCAAACTCTATATTAAGCTAAATTTAAAGAGTTTATTCATTCGAGCAGATAAACTAACAGGGCTAGGGAGTTACTCTGTTATACTGCTAGGATTAGACGACACAAGAAGCAAAGAAGCATTTAGTAATAAAGTCAAAGTAGGTGCAAAATTATTATACGCAAAACCTTTTTCTGAAAAGTCAGCCACAATACATGAATGGGAGACAGATCAGAAGAATCCTAGATATGGTAAACCGAAGCTTTATAAAATTGTAATTAAAACGCAGGCAAATTCAGCACTAACAGCTTCCAATAATGTTAGTGAGGGACAGTTCAATGACGAGCTAATTGTACACCATTCACGGGTAGTACATATCGTAGAAGATATCCTCGAAGATGAAGTATTCGGTTTACCACGTTTACAGGTTGTTTTTAATCGCTTAATGGATTTAGAGAAGTTAGTAGGGGGTGATGCAGAAATGTTCTGGAGAGGTGCTCGCCCTGGATACACAGGAAGTGTGAAAGATGATTATGAAATGACCGACACTATGTTGGACGATGTTCAAAATCAAATACAGGAAATTGAGCATAACTTAAAACGTTTCATTGTAAGTGAAGGAATTGATTATAAATCGTTAGAACAACAAATTGCAGATCCTTCTAGTCACGTTGCTATCCAAATTCAAATGATTTCAGCAGTGACAGGAATTCCTAGCAGAATATTAATAGGGTCTGAAAGAGGTGAGTTATCTTCTGCGCAGGATAAGCAAGAATGGATTAGCTATGTTACTTCTAGGAGAGAAGAACAGAATGAACCAGGAATCTTACGCCCGTTTATAGATCATTTAATAACTTACGGAATCCTTCCTACTCCTAAAGAGAGTGAGTACGAAATTGTTTGGGACAAGTTATTCAGTTTATCTGATAAAGAGAAAATAGAAGTAGGAAAATTGAGAGCAATAGCATTAAAAGAATACTCAACGAATCCTGCCGCACAGTATATGCTTCCGTTTGAAATGTTCTTAAAATTCTTGATGGGATTAGACAAGAATCAAATATCAGTAATTACTGAGAACAGAAATGAGTACATGGCAAAGAACGGATTGAAAGAATTAACTTTAGAAGAGATTGCAGCTTTAAATTCCAAAAGCAGACAGATGGAAAGAACTACTGAGGGAGATTCAAGAACAGGAGAAACAACTGAATAAAACGATATGGAACATTTACATTTTCACGCAATAGACATTTTAGTAGTAGGAGGAATCTTATTATTAGAATTAGGATTGTACTTATTACTAACTAAAAAAGCCAAGTAATGACTACTAAAACAAAAATAACAGTAATGGATGTGTATTTTCAGCCAAATGAGAATTACACAGTGCGACATGAAGAACTAGATGGGAAAGATCACTTAGTTGTTCCTGTTACAATGATGACCGAAGGTGTACGCTCAGGAAGTGCAGGACCTATTCTTCATTTAGCAGAGGAGTTAGGACGCTATCCAGAGAGTTGGGACGGAATCCCTGTCACAATAGGACATCCAAGAGTTAATAATACGTATGTTTCTGCAAACAGTCCTGATGTTTTATCAGATTGGGCTGTGGGACGCGTTTTTAATACGCATTTAGACGGCACAGCACTTAGAGCAGAAGTTTGGGTCTGTATAGAAGAATTAGAGCGCATATCAGAGGACACGTTGTCTATGCTTAACAATAATGAAATAATCGAAGTTTCTATTGGCATCTTTTCTGATGAAGAGGAACAACAAGGGATTTTCGAAAATGAAAACTACAATGCAATAGCTAGAAACTATCGACCGAACCATCTTGCTCTTTTGCCCGACGAGATTGGTGCATGTTCGATTGAAAACGGTTGTGGCATTCGTGTTAATAAAAAAGGAGGAACCAAAATGACAGAAGAATTAATTGTCAATGCAGGGAATCAAGAAAAGATTCTAAAAGAACTGAACCGACAAGGTTTTTCTATCAATGAAACAGGCTATCGTGAAAAGATGGACAAAATTCGAGAAGCTGTGTACGCATTAGATGGAAATGGTCTTGATAATTACGTGGAAGAGGTTTACGATGATTATGTGGTGTATCGACAATCTAATTACAGAGTTGAGCCAAGGATCACAAAATTGTACAAACAATCTTACCAAGAAAATGCTGCCGGCGATATTGAATTAGCTGGTGAGGCTGTACATGTTAAGCGAACCGTAAATTACGAAAATGTTCCAAATACGAACACAAGCGGAAGAATTAAAACAAAACGTATAATTAAAAAGAAAAGTCTTATGGCAAATGAATGCACAGAATGTGTAAAAAAGTTAGCGGACGGGCTGATTGCTAATACCAATACAGCTTGGCAAGAATCAGATAGAGCATATCTGGAAGAGCAGGGAGAAGATCAACTCGAAAAAATGACACCACAAGAGCCGAAAGTAAACGTAAGTAAACCAACTCGGGAAGATGTGATGTCAGTATTCAGTGAGAAGCCCATGTCAACTGATGAGTTTTTGAGTTTAGCCTCTCCTGAGGTTGCAACACAACTTCGTGAAGGAATTGAGTTGCGTACAAACCAAAAAACAAAAATGGTTGCCGACATCATTGCAAATGCAGATGCTTGGACGGAAGATGAATTAAATGCTAAGGAATTACCTGAATTGCAGAAAGTTTACAAACTCGTAACAAAAGAGAAAGAAATTCCAACTTCTTTTGTTGCAGCAGGGGGAAGCTTAGGTGGTCAAACTCAGGTGCAAAACAATAACAAATCGAAAGTTGTTATGCTTCCTAAAGTAGCACAAGTTAAAAAATAATCCATAAATATTAAATAAAATGGCAAAACAAACGATCAAATTAAAAAAGTACACTGATATTATCAATGAGTATAATGCAGTGGCAGCGATTACTCCTGGGTGGTTACTTGAATTAACTTCCGCAGGGAAAGTACAAGCAAATTCAACAGCGGGTATCCAATGTACTAAAGTCTTTGCTTTAGAAGATGAGTTACAAGGAAAAACAATTGACGATGCTTACGCTATTGCAGCTCCCGTACAATGCTGGTATGCTACTCCTGGAGAAGAAGTATTTGCATGGTTAGCAAACGGAGAAGATGTTGCGATTGGTGCTAAACTTGTTTCAAACGGAGACGGTCAATTAAAAGCGTTTACTGCGGATGATTCTTCTGCAATTGTAATAGAAGAATTTGTATTAGCAGAAGCTTTAGAAGCAGTGGACATGAGTGGTTCATCCGGCGCTGATCCATCAGGTAGAATCAAAGTACGAATTGTTTAAAAAATAAGGAGGATAAATAAAATGACACAAGCAAGTGTAGATTTAATTAACAACGGACAAGCGCAAGGCGGAGTAGCCAACACGCTAAAGAAAGGTGGATCGCTAAATATTAGTAATAAGCGTCCTTATCTGAATGAGGAAGATATTCCGTGTATCACAGTATTCAAAGGGGGCGATGCAACAAATCCTGACAATTACGAAGGTGTTTACGCATCTACTCGTGGATTGAGTGTAAACACGGATTTAACATTGCGTCCTGATGAGTGGCAACAAATTGATGATGCCATTGAAGAAGTTGCAAGAGAAGAACTTACGGTATTTGATTACTTCGTAGGAAAAGGGTTAACAAAACCGTTGAAAAACGCTTTTGGAACAACTGTTCTACAATGGCAGTCAATTAGCGATTCTCAGGAAGCTTCAATGTCTATGGACGGCGTTGTAAGGGGACAAGGAGATCGTGTACAGTACAAAGACAACTTTTTACCTATTCCGATTCTTCATGCTGATTATGAGATCAATGCTCGTTTCCTTGAAGTGAGTAGAAAAGACGGAAACGGTGTTGACGTAGAAGAGGCTGCAAATGCAACTCGTCGGATCATGGAGAAAAAAGAAGATTTACTTATTGGAACTGCCACGTATTCTTTTGGGGGAGGTACAATGTACACTCTTTTGAATTATCCTGACAGAAATACAGTTGTATTGAACGGTGATTGGAATGATTCTGCAACAACCGATGCTATGATTATTGCCGATGTTGTTGCTTTGAAAAGAGCAAACAAAGACGCTTATCATGGTGGAGAAGGTGTTCTGATTCTTCCAAATGATTACGAAGACAAATTAGGAGAAGATTACAGCGTGTCTGGAGGTTCTCTTATGACAGTTCGTGAGAGAATTATGAAATTAGGAGGTATCGCTGATATTCTAATTTCAGAACGTTTAGCCGATAACAACATTGTATTTGTTGAGTTACGGAAACGTACTATCGAGATTGTGAACGGAATGCCTTTGCAAAATGTTATGTGGACAACTGAGGGTGGAATGGTTGCAAAACACAAACTTTTGGAGATTGCAGTTCCTCGTTTCAAATCTGATTATAACGGAACTTGCGGTATTGCTCACGGAGCGACTGCTTAAAAATTAATACCACTAATCATGTGGTTCTATTTATTTAATCAAAATAAAATTTAACAAGATGGCTAAAGAGAAAAAAGAAAGAAAAGAAGTTCCTGAGGGAATGAAGTGTTTCAAAAAAGTAGGAGGAGGCAGCTTACGCTTTCCTAATCGTATAATCAAATCAGGTCAGAAATTTTGGGCGTTCCCAAATTCAGTTCCAGATATTTTTAAAGATCAACTTGAAGAATCTGCTCCCGATTACGGTGCAGTAATTTTACAAGATTCAGGATCAGCTCCGGTTGTTGGCAAATTAGAAAAACCAACTGTTTCTAAATTCGAAGTAGTTAAAGCTACTGACGAAAACGGAAAAGAATTGCCCAAAATTAGTGGGAAGTTCATGTACAATGTAGTAGATGAAAGTGGAAAAGCAATTAATGAAGAGCCTTTGAAAAAAGGAAAAGCTAATGAGTTGTTAGAAGCATTATCTGAGTAACGATGTTGAAAGCGTGGCAAGTCCCAAGAATGTGGGAAGGAGGAGAAGCATGGATACTAGGAGGGGGTCCTTCTGTAATAGACTGCTTTAACATCCCAAGCGAGGTTGTTAATGCTGTTCGATTTAAAAAACAAGGTATTGATGCTTACTCTCCTTATCTTGCTGCGATTCATAATAAACATGTAATCGGAATTAATGTTGCTTATCAGTTTGGAGAATGGGTAGATATTTGCTTTTTTGGAGATAAGGGATTTTACTTATCTAATAAAGAAAAGCTTATTCGTTGGAATAAACTAATCGTTACGTGTTCCCCTTACGTTGCAGGAAAAGACGAAAGATGGATTAAGTATTTACCCAAAGAAATAAAATCGAATGTTCCAGCTAAAGAGCGCCAATTAGGAATAAGTACATACTCTAAAGCTATTTCATGGAATTGGAATAGTGGAGCCGCTGCGATTAGTTTAGCTGCATGGTTAGGAGTTAAAAAGATTATATTAGTAGGATTTGATATGACATTAAGTGCTACAAACAATCAACATTTTCATAACGAATACAAAAAAGGAACAACAAATGCGAAAATAAATCCAAGAACGTTGCCTTTCAATAATCATCTAAAAGGGTTTCCTGTAATTAAAAGAGATGCGGATAGAATGGGAATTGAAATTATTAATACAAGTTTAAATAGTGCTATACAAGATTTTCCTAAAGTACACATAAACGAATTACTATAATGCACTCTAACGTTATTAATTTTGTAAAAGGAATACAAAGAGAGTTCCCTAACTACTTCAATAATTCACAAGTTCTTGAATGCGGAAGTTTAAATATTAACGGGAGTAATAGGATCTTTTTTAAAAATTGTAAGTACAAAGGACTTGATATTGTAAAAGGGAAAGATGTAGACATCGTTACTAAAACTCACGCTTTTTTGGAGGGTGTGTCTAAAATTTATGATGTTGTAATAAGTACAGAAATGTTAGAACATGATAAATTTTATTCGGAAAGTTTACAAACTATGTTTCGTTTAACTAAGAGTAATGGTTTATTATTAGTGACTGCGGCGGGAGAAGGGAGAAAAGAACATGGGACAACTGCTACGTCTCCCGCAGATAGTCCTTTAACGAATGACTACTATAAGAATATCACAGTTTCAATGTTGCAGGAAGGATTAGATTTTTCAGAGTTTAAATGGTTCACAATAAATTATCAATTAGCAATAGGGGACATTCAATTTGCGGGGATAAAAAAATAAGTAAGCTATGAAAGGTTACACAATAATAATTCCAACAATGTGGTACTACCCTGATTATTTAATAGAAATGGTTAGTCGGTATAATGCTATCACTGAAATTGCTGAAATTCTTATTGTGAACAATCGAAAAGAGGGAGAATTAAAATTTACTGAAAATAAAGTTCGAGTATTAGGGGATGGAAATAATCAATACGTGAATCCCTCTTGGAATTTAGGAGTTAGGGAATCTAAGACAGATAAAATAATATTAGCTAATGATGATATTAAAATTGAAAAAGTAAGAGGATTAATTGCATACGCCGATCACTTTTTAAAAGTAGGAAGAGTTATTGGAGTAGATAGCACATGCTTTAAATCTGATACTCCAAATTGGGAAGCTAAATTTACAAATAAAATGAATTACGGATTTGGCGTATTTCTGACAATAAATAAGCAATCGTACGTTCCCATACCAAAAGAGTTTAAAGTGTGGTACGGAGATACGATTCAATTTAAAGAGAATACACCAATAAGTATAGCAGGATGTAGAATAGTAACACCAATGCAAGGAACTTCAAGTAAACTGAATTTAAGAAAAGAAAGAGTTTCCGAATTAAAAGCGTTTAACAAATATTGTAATGAAAGAAGCAAAGCAAACTAATATAGTCTTTATTTTGAGGACAGGGGGTGATTTTAAGTTAAGTGATGCTTTTCTACTTGCAACACATATTAACAAGTACTGGCTAGGGACAATCAAGCCTAACATTGTTTGTTTTACTGATAAAGTTTTAGAAGAAAGCAGATTAGTAGGAATAACGCTAAAGCCTTTACCAAATAAAGTTTGGAAGGGATGGTGGAGCAAAATGAATCTATTTCACCCTGCTTTGAGAAGTTTGAGACCTTTCTTATTTATGGATTTAGATACAGCAGTTTTAGGAGATTTAAGCAAACTGATACCTCCAGAAGAAATTGCTGATAAGTTCATAACATTAGAAGATTTTTACAGAAAAGGAAAAATAGGGTCAGCGTTAATGTGGGTTCCTAATTCGGATAAAGTAAATGCTATTTGGGATGAATGGAATGCGAAACCTGCTGTTCATATTACACGGTATAGAGGAGATCAAAACTTCTTAGAAAATGTAAGTACAGCAGACGGCTTTTGGCAACAAATGATTTTTGATAAAGTAACATCATTCAAACCAAATAAGAAATGGTTAACAGTACTTCCAAGTGAGGCTAAGATAGTTTGCTTTCATGGGAAACCTAGAATAGCAGATGCAGCAGAAAAAGTAGAATGGGTTAGTAAATATGTGAATTATGCAATCTAATAAAAGACCGATATTCATAACAGGCGTTGAGAGAAGCGGAAGTACGCTCGTAGCACGTTCTTTGCAGTCTTGTAATGTATTTGCAGGGTCAGTGAACGTTATGCGTGAAAATCTATTGCTAAAGACGCTCACAAGAAGATTCATAATTGACAATGCAAATGATTGTTTTATGCCTGATTTTAGAACTATCGAAATCCCTGTTAATTGGAAAAATAAAGTAGATTCATTATTAAAAAAAGACGGATACAAAAATGATGTTTCTTTCATGTATAAAGATTCAGGTTTAGCGCAAACATGGAAAGTATGGAATTACGCTTATCCAAATGCTAAATGGATTATTGTAAGAAGAAGGACAGGTGATATTATTCATTCGTGCATAGAAACTGCCTATATGAAACGCTTCAAAAATAAAAATAATATGCGTTTAGTAGGAGCAGAATCAGAGAGAGATGGTTGGCTTTGGTGGATTAAACAATATGAGTTACGCTTTATTGAAATGCTTTCAGCGGAACTTGATTGTCGCATTGTCTGGCCTGAGAGAATGAAAGATGGTGATTTCGAACAATTAAAAGAGACAATCGAATGGGCAGGACTTGAATGGAATGAAGACATTATAATTACAATGAATAATTTATTTAAAAAATAAGACATGGCAGACAGAGTAACACCAGCAGAAGTTATTGAGATATTAGGAGCAAGTTCAACTGTGACATTGCTAACCGTAGTCCCTTATATAACAAGCGCAAATGTTCTTGTTACTTCGGCATTTGCAAGCACTACGCTAACTGATGCTGTTTTAAAGGAAATAGAACGATGGTTGTCTGCTCACATGGCAACTGTGACAAAAGACAGATTGTCCAAAGAAGAGGGTGCGGGGGGTGCTTACATAAAGTGGGCTGGAAAATGGGAAGATGAGTTATCTTCAACAGAATTTGGGCAAATGGTACTTTTATTAGATACTACTAACACATTCCGTAATCTCAAAGCAGGTAAGAGACAAGCTTGGCTTTACGGAGTAGAAGGAGTTTAAATCATGGGACGAATTGAAAACGTAGTAAGAAGGTTCACAGTACAAACTTGTGTGTATTGGGGATCTCCTGTTAATAATGGAACAGGGGGATGGACATTTGCTGATCCCGTTGAAATAGCGTGTAGATGGGATGATAAGCAAGAACTAAGAGTAGGATTTACGGGAAATTCGTTTACTTCTCAATCTATTGTATTAGTGAATCAAGATTTAGACAGACGTGGATATTTGTTTAACGGAACATTATTGCAGTTACAAGCAATTGCAACAGCTAAAGGATTAGATACAGGAAATCCTGTTGAATTTACAGAAGCTTTTATCATTCAGCAATTTGAGAAAATTCCAGCGGTGAGGGCGACTGACGACTTTGTAAGAACCGCTTATTTATATCAAGAAGGAGCATGAGCAGGAACGTTATAGGATTAGACAGAGTTCTGTTTAATATAAACAGAGAGATTCACGCAATAGAGGGAAGAACTTTAACAGGGATGATTAAAGCAATGGAACATTTACATACTGAGACAGAAACAGTATCGCCTAAAGTTCCGATTGACACATCTCGAACAAGTCTTTCTCCAGAACATATTAGCGATTCTTGGTATATATTTCCTGCTATGCAATTTGGTAATCCTACTGTGTTTGCAGGGTACAGAGCGCAACATGCGCCTGCTGTTCACGAAATGACAGGTTTTATTAATTGGAAGAGACCTGGAGCAGGAGCTAAATGGTTGCAGATTCATTTTGAAAGAAATAGGAGAGAGATGCAACTAATAATAGCGCAAAACGCAAAAATTAAAATATAATGAATGCAACATCAATAGATATAAAGGATATGATAGAAGCCGAAAGTGCAAGTGCAAGTGCTTCTTATCCAATTTCAATCGGAGGGTTAATTGAAGACAGATCAGACTGTACTTCAATAGTAGACGTTCCTGGAGGTCCCCCACAATTGACTATGGATGTTGCTCAATATGAGTTCCCGTCTGTCCAAATCAAAGTTCGCAGTGCGGATTATGAAGAGGGATGGGCGTATATAAGTTCTATCAAAGATTTACTACATGGTCGGGCAAACGAGACATGGAACAATACTTTGTACACCTTAATTTATTGTGCTAATGGTCCAGGCTTTTTAGTGCGAGAAAATCAAAGGAATATTTTTGTACTTAATTTTAATATTCAGCGAAGACCTGAATAAAAATAGGAGATTTAATTATGGCGAGTAGCGCAGTAGCAGGAGTTGGAACCATCATACAGAAATGGGATGGTGCATCAGCTTGGGATAGGATTGCTGAGGTAACGAATATCGCGGGACCTACTATGTCTAGGGAATTGATTGATGTAACGTCACTTGATTCAACAGGCGGATATCGGGAATTTATCGCAGGATTCAGAGATGCAGGAACAATTGTTCTTTCTATGAACTTCACAAGAGCAGGATTGGATATTTTTAAAGCTGATTTTGAAAATGATACCGCTCAAAACTATGAAATTGTTTTACCTGATGTAGGTTCAACTTCATTAGAGTTTGAGGGATTAGTTTCAGAGATGCCTTTAACAATTCCAACAGATAGTCAAATCACAATGGAAGTGACTATTAAAATAACAGGACCGGTGACTGTTAATTCGGGAAGTAATTCATCAGCACCTTAAAGAAACTTAAATCTAATCAAGGTTTATTTTAAAAAGTAAAAACAAAAACAAAAACATTAATCAAATGAATTTAGCAAGCAAAGAAGATTTATTAAAAGGGGATGTACTCCAGAAAGAGTTAGTAAAGTTATCTGGAGGTTTAGAAGTATATGTCAGAGAAATGACAGGTACAGAAAAGAATATTTGGGAAAGATCAATGCTTAAAAAAGTACCACCTATCGGGGGTTCACGAAACAAGCAACCTGAGTTTGAAACTTCATTAGAAGATTACAGAGCAAAGTTGGCTGTAAGCACAATTTGTAATGAAGCAGGAGCACTACTGTTTACAATGCGAGAAGCAAAAGAACTAGGAAACAAACTTAGTGCGGCTAATTTAGAAAAGATTGCCGATGTGGCTTCTCGTCTTAATGTAATAACAGAAGAAGATCAGGAGGAGTTAGTAAAAAACTAAGAAGCAGAGGAGGAAGACAATTCCAATTCCAACTCTGCCGAGAATTAGGATACGCACATCCTGATTATCTGCTAAAAGAATTAACAGCAAGCCAATTAGCAGAATGGAAAGCGTATAGTGTTTTAGATCCGATAGGCACAGAAAGAGAGGATTACAGAATATCGTATCTCTCTTCCTTGCTTACAAATTTAGTGATTAGTTCATTAGGAAAACAAGGAGCAAAATTAACAAGTGTTGATGATTTCTTGTTTAAATGGGATCCAGAACAGAATATAAAACCAGTACAGAGTGTTGAAGCAATGGCGGAAATATTTAATGCCTTAGCTTCAAGTAGTAAAGAAAAAAAGCAAGGGAGAACACGACCTCCTAAGTCTAAAAGATAATAACATGAATGTAGGAACACTTACAATAATGATGTCGGCAAATTCAGCAGGTTTGCGGAATGCAGGGCGTAGCGTTAGACTATTTGAAATGGGTGTAAGCACATCCGCTAGAACAATGAATGCTTCCATAGCATCCGTAGGTCGTAGTTTTTCGCAATTGTCTATTCCGATAGGAATTGTTGCGGGTGCTGCTACAAAAATGTTTTCTGATTTTGAGTTCTCTTTGGCGAAAGTGGAAGGACTTGTAGGGATTGCTCACGATCAAACAATGGAATGGGGGAAAGCATTGCTAAAAATGGCACCTGCAACTGCACAAGGTCCTAATAAATTAGCAGAATCATTGTACTATGTTACCTCTGCTGGCATTAGAGGTGCTAGAACATTAGACGTTGTTAGAAGATCAGCGTTAGCAGCATCCGCAGGAATGGGGGAAGCAAAAGATGTAGCGGATGTTGTAACTTCTGCTATGAATGCGTACGGAAAAGGGAATCTTAGCGCAGCACAAGCAATGGATATTCTAGTTATGACAGTGCGTGAAGGAAAAAAGGAAGCCGCAGAAATGACAAGTGCATTAGGAATGGTTTTCCCTGTTGCTGCTAAATTAAAAATATCGTTCGATCAAGTAGGTGCCGCAGTAGCAGCTATGACGAGAACAGGAACACCAGGATCTACTGCTGGAACACAGTTACGGAGAGTTTTAACAACGTTATTGCAAGAAGCGCCTAGAGCGGAGGAAGCATTAAATAAAATGGGATCTTCTTTTAAGCAAATACGAAGATTAGTAAAAGACAAAGGTTTACTTGAAGGATTGCTTGAAATAAAGAGAATGACTGACATAAGGGGGGAAGAGTATATGGCAGACATATTCCCAAATATTCGTGCTTTAGTACCTGTGCTTGACTTGTTAGGTGAAAATTTAGAAGATAACAAAATAATATTTACGAATCTTCATAATGCAGCAGGAGCATTTGATAGGTTAATCGGAGTTGTATCTAAAACGTTCAAATTTCAATTTAATCAAGCACTTGCTGATGCTGGAGTAACTATGACACAATTGGGAAAAGCATTCTCAGAATATTTTATTCCAATTATTTGGGGAGCAGTACGAGTTCTTAAAAGATTCACAGATTGGTTTACCAATTTAAGCGGAGCGCAAAAGAAACTTATAATTCAAGTATCTTTATTAGTTGCAGCGATAGGTCCTCTAATAGTGATAATAGGAACATTAATCAGTGTAGCACTAACTCCATTAAAGTTAGCTTTGTGGGCGGTTATTACTCCTATCAAATTACTTTTAACTTTATTAAGTGCAATATTTTCACCTATTGGGATAGTTGTTGCGGCAGTAATTGCGCTTGGTACAGCTTTTGTTTACGTTAAAAAAGAAGGATGGGCTTGGGTTCTAGCTTTTAGTAGAATATGGGCGCAAATTAGATTATTATTTTTAGAAGGAAAGAAACATGTATTAGCTACGATGCAATCCTTGTTACCTGATTTTCTAAAATTAATTAATTCTTTTTTACCGCAATTCTTACAAATCCCTATTCCAAAAGTTGATTCAAAGAAAATGATGAAGGATCTTCTTTTAGATGCTGATATAGCTTTGTTAAAGAAACAAATAGCAGCAACGGAAGATTTTAATATAACCAAAGCGTTTGAGATAACTGATAAAAGCTTTATGACGGATATAGCATCTGCTATTGACTGGATTCAAGGAAAATTCAACGGGCTTACTGCACCTGATTGGTTATTAGGAATTGGGGGAATGCCGAGTGCGGGGGGTATTGGAAAAGATATGCCTTTCAATTCAAGAAAAATGGGAGGAGGATTTGCTCAATTAGAATCGCTTCCTACATTCCCAGGTATTGACACGTCCGTAGCAGCTTTTCAAAAACCACTTGATTCAATGTATGCAATCAAAGAGACCGCAGACAAATTGAATATAGATGAAGTATTTGCGACTTTAGACAGACAGTTGATAAAAACAGCACAAGACGCAACGATCTTCGGTTCTGCGATAGATACCAACGCTGTACAGCTTGATAAGTATAATCAAGCTTTTTCAAAATTGCAAACATTTGATGTTTTCACTCCTGAGCAATTAGAAATGATAAAGCAAACTGCCAATGCTTATTCTCTGTTAGTAGAAAAAATAGCAGCATCTAAAAGCACAATGGATTCTGGATTAGAGTTAATGGATTCTGGATTAGAGTTAATGCAAGCATGGAAAACAGCAGGAAACGCATTGATTAGTATTTTTCAACAATTAGGGGGGATTATCGGGGGTGCTTTCGAGAAAGCTATAAATAAAATAACTCCATACGTTTCATTGGTAACTAAGGTACTTACTTTACTAAAAGCAATAGGCGTAATTGAAGGAATTAATACTGCAAAAAAAGCAG
>JBFFLJ010000037.1:0-16042 GCA_041554935.1 Candidatus Izemoplasma sp. | reverse complement strand
GGTCCTACAGTAAAGACAATAAATCCAATTAACCAAGGGATTAGAAAGGCATAGGCTTGTTTGTTACTTTCTGTTCCTTTTTGGATAATTTTAACAATTTGTTTATCAGATAGTTCTTTTTGATTAACAGCCATATTCTAACCTCCTATTACTGCATATGAAACAGGTTCAACAGAAACACCTGAATACATGTAGCTTTCGTCAGTATAGTTAATAATAATCATTACATTGTTGTCATATTCATTTAGAACAATTCCGTCATCGATAAATGAGCGGTTGATCCAATTGGCATTGACAACATTATTAAGTGCGCCATTAACGTTCTCATAAACATGATTAATTAAATCAAAATATAGATTATATTCTGTTGAATAGTATGTACGAGACAATGTGTCTGTTAGTAAGTAAGCTGGTTCATGCGTCAATACAAATGATGGATAAATATTATAATCAATCATGCGGAGAATATCGGAATCTGTATAGAAACTAAAGTTTGCATAAGGACCATATAACTCCATTGTATTTTGCAATACTAATTGAATAAATGGAACGGTATCTGTTTCAATTAAATATTGTGTTCCATAAACTGGGGTTTGAAGGTAACGATCGGTGTATTCCCATAAGTACATGTTTGGTTGATACGCATTGATCAATACATCTTTATTTAGATTATCAAATCCAGCTACTAATACATCACGTGATTCATCACGTAACATATCCGTTGAATAATCACTTGTTAAATTATTTGTAATTCCTGAGATACTGTATGAAGCCACCCCCATACTATCAAATGTGTTTGCTTGGTCTTGTAACCACTCAATTGATTTTACAGGTCTTGCGAAATAAAACATACTTACAGGATAATCAAATGTTTCCAAACGAGAATACCATGTTGATGTATTTTTTGAAGCGTTATTACGAAGGGTCATCATCTCTTCTAAGATGCGATAATAATCTTGATTGAAACTGATATCTACACCTTTACTTTGATATGTGCGAATCAATTCTTCAAACTCACTTTGCTTCCCGATTTGGCGAATAAAATCAGTATCACGAGGGTCACCTAATGTAATACCGCCATCATTCCAACCCAGTAATCCGGAATTGATATTTGTGATGCCATTATCCATAATCATCGATAAAATTTGATCAACTTGTGAAGAGGTCGTTGTGACTTGATTATTAAATCCAGTAATCCCTTTTTCAACATCGCTCATCAAGAAATCAAGACGAATTGGAATATCGTTGTAACCATTTGTTGTCATCTGAAGGAGATCTTGAGACACCAAGTAATCACGATAAGAATGTGCCATACCGACATAATCTCCACTATAACCTGTTGTTCCATCACCACTTAGGAAATTATATCGCATTTCGATATCATAGTGATTTCGGTCATCATAAAATGTTAAATATCCAGCGCCTGATTTATTGTATACTTGATAGTATTGTTTGTTGTACTCAAAACGAGGATATGTAAAATTGTAATATGTTAAATTTTCTTCTGGCATACTAATTATTTGCATAAATTCATCACCGCTTGTCGCAAATGCGACAAAGGCAGCTTGAACATCTTCATGTGCCATCCCAAAGACTGGCATTGATGCTGTTTTGAAAGGAACATAACCAGCTGATTCTTGTAGATAATGGTCTGCTTGTCCTGGATCAAATCCATAAACAGAGGCGTTGAATTCATTCAAATCAACAGTGTTATCATTAAATTGAATTAAGCTACCACTACCATCAGGAACAAGGCTGTATCCTGGTACTTTATATTTAAAATGTTCTTCATCAAGATAATCCATTTCGGTAATGTCAAACGACTCATAAGCTCCACCACTTGCACCAAGGAACGGTGAAATAATGATAGCTGCTAAATCTAAAATACCATCACCAGTTACATCTTCATCTAGTATTTCATATCGAATTCCTTCGTCATCAAAATAGATATTTAATAACACTTCAATATCTGCATCTTTGAAATCAATATCTAGAATGAAATGTGACTCATCGTCTTCATCAGCGTATAACAATGATTCTGCATCGAAACGTGAAGCACTTGATATTCTCTTAATATTTGATGCGGAATCAAAATATTCGATTGTTACTAATGAATTTGCAAATCCAGTATATGTTGTGTTCAAACGAACTTCTCTGTCACGACAAACATCCAATACATCTTCTTGTGTTGTTTCCAATGTTAAAGGATCAAGTTCAAAGTCACCTTGAATTTGATTGGTTCCATCAACAACATCGACACCATCATATTCATTGAGCTCGATATTGTCAAAATATAAAGTTGTGTTAGATATTGCATCAGCTGCGAAATATCCTAGTAAGAAGTCCACAGTTACATTTGCTGTTGGATCAGACATTGTAAATGTCATCGTATATTCCGCCAACTCATTTGTCACAGTAATCTCTTCGGTATACACACTACCAACTTGAACTTCAATATTACGACTAGACAATCCATATGCTTCAAAAGATAGTTGATATTGTGTACCATTTGTCAAAGTCACAAGACTAGTTTGTAGTAACACACTATCCTTTGTAAAATTTTCATCAACATCATTAATTAGAGCTTTTAACATAAAGTTTGTTCCATAAAATTCAATATCAGTCAGTAATGGATCTGTGCTGTTTGTAAAATCAGTAAAGGTACTGAAATCAACATTTGAAAATTGATCTTCATAGCTTTCAACGATTTCCTCACACTCATTAGCAATTTCTGCGCTAAACTCTAAATCTGTTCCAGTTGTCCAAGTATAATCATTTCGTTTATCATAAATTGTAATTGTATCGCGAGACTCTCGGAAGGAATAGGTAAAGTTTGCTGTTTCGTATAACAATTCTGATTCTGTTGGCTCGACGATATTGTAAACTAGAGAAACAGGTTGAAGATTCGTTTTTTGATTACTAGGGTCGTAAACTGCTTTTACGGTAATGAATGATGCGAATAATAAGAATACTATAAATACTCTCAGAAGCATTTTTTTAGCTAAAAACATTTCTAAACGCCTCCTTAACTAGTCCAATCACAAATTGAATTAGTTGGTCTCCCATAATTTGAATAAATGCGAATAATAATCCTACAATCATCATAAACAAGAACGTTAATAAGAAACTCTTAATTGTTTCACGAATCGTGTAGTTATGTAATTCTTGAACAGCAAGGAAAATTAATAATCCTGACCAAGCATATCCAACATACATCGTTAACTGCAAGATAATAACTTCTGTATATGTTAATTTATATGATAGATATGTTGTAATCAACATTGCTACCATAATCGGTAATAAGCTATAACTAAGACCTTTGAAAATTTCTCCTAACGAACCTTCTCCATCATTAATTGAGGTTACTAAATAGTTCGCAAATACAAATAGAAAGGCAATTGCAAAGAAGCCAATTATTATTCCGTTTAAGTCTAAATCAGCTGCTTCAACACTTTGATAGATGAATCCTTTTGATGTCACATAGGTCATATAAGAGATAAAGAATAACGCAAAAATAATCGTTGCTCCCTTGTACGATCCTTTTTCTTTTTTCTTAATATAGTAGAAACTATCAAGAGGATGCTTTAATAAATTAAACATATATAACACATCATTGATAATGCGGATTTCTGTTACTTTTTTGATACGTTTTTTCACTGGATCTAAATAATGATACTTACGATTTGTACCTTTAATAACGAAATATCCTATTAAGAAAGCAAAGAATCCAGCAATAAATACCGGTAATGATCGTTGAAGATTCACATTACGAACTTCCCAATATGCTTGACTATATAATTGACGATTTCCTGAAAGAATAAAATGTTCCATACTTTCGGCATATCGTCCTTCACTAAATAAGTTTCGACCCATTTCATTATGAGCTAAAACGCTTAATTGGTTCAGTTTTAATACTTCTTCCCAAAGAACGACAGCCTCATCATATTTACCAGCTTTGTACAGAGCTAATGCCTGGTATATTGTTTGAGAGTAATCAGTTGGAGTATATGATTGTAAAAATGCATTGTCTTGATCTAATGTCCAAATACGCCCAACACTGTCGACAGCAATACTTGTTAATTGACTATAGAAACCAGAAACATCTTGTTCAGATTCATCTGTCCCAAAAGCAAAGATAAATTGCCCATCACTTGTAAATATATTTATATAACCAGCTGCTCCAGCCACATACATAATTCCGTATTGATCGGTATAAACATCAACCATACCCCAATCAAAACCAAAATCGGTATCAATACTACTTGAACCATCGGTATTATGTTTTTTTAGATTACTAATTCCTAAACCGATACTTGTCGAATACTTAATCCCTTTTTGATCCACATAAACATTGCTAAAACTGACAGGGTTACGATCGACAACTTGAGCTAACTGGGTATCAGTGAATAACAAATTCTCTAGTTGTTGGCGAGTTGTTAGGTTAACAGTATTTGTCGAGAAGAATCCTTGAAATTCTCCACTACTAGATAATTGAATGATTCCATCAAAAACGCCTTCAGCAATCACATACATTGTTCCTTGATTATCAACAGCGATACGTCTTGGATTGAATGTTTTTGCATCAAAACTTGCACTGTCTGGCTTGGTATATTTTGCGACAAAATTATGATCAGCATCAAAACGGAATACTGCTTCAGCAGTACTGTCTGCGACATATAATTCATTATCCTGTGTTATGAAAACCCCTTTTGGGGAAATGAATTCAGGGTAAGAAATTTCTTCTATTATTGTATTTGTTGATGGATCATAAACAACAACACGTTGATTCGAAGTATCGGCAATAAAGATATGATCAAGTTCATCAATAAAGATATCTTCAGGACTATCAAGCCCCAAATCAAGAACTGTTGTTTCTGGTAAATAGGCATCTTGTGTAATGACAAAGAACCCTTTACGATTTCGTGCTGTTGTATATGTTGTTGCGCTTGAAGCATCAACTTCAACAAGACTAATCGTTGATAAGATCATTAGTAATACGACGACAATTACTTTTTTAAAACGAATCATTATTTAATACCTGAATGACTCATTGTATCCATTACATTAGACTGCATAACAATGAAAATCACGAGGTTTGGAATAAACATAATTAATCCTGCTGCTGCAGCCATACCTGCTCCAGCAATACTTACCGCTTGATTCGCTGTCAATGTCGTCAAATAGAAAGCGAATGTTTTCTTTGTTTCGGTTATGATATACAAACTACTACTTTCCGTTGTGTTCCAGATCATTTGGAATGTTAAAATAGCAACGGTCGCAAGAGCCGGTTTGATTAACGGAATAATTATTTTAAAGAGAATATGACGGTCATTTGCTCCATCAATTTTTGCAGCTTCAATCAATTCATCAGGAACTTGATCAATAAACTGTTTGACTAAAAACAGACCAACTGGCAAAGCCAAATATGGAATAAAGTGAACCCATCCAGTATCATTCAGTCCAAGCCCTTCAATAATTAAATATCGAGGGATTGCCACAGCTATTGCAACAAACATTAATGCCATTTGATTTACTTTAAAAATAAATTTCTTTAATTTGAATTCTTTTTTACTAAGAGCATAAGCTGTCGAAGTCGTGATTACGATTGTTGTAAAGATAGTAACGATGGTAATCCAAACAGAATTAAATAGATATCTCGACATCGGTACTCCGGTTGAAGAAGCTGCACGGAATAAATCTGTGAAGTTTTTTAACGTTGGTTTTTGTACCAAGAATCGTGGTGGAAACATGAATAACTCATCAATTGGTTTTAAGGCTTGACTGACAATATACACTACAGGAAGTAGCATAAAAAATGTCATTGGAATTAGGATAAGATAAAACTTAATTTGCGCTTTACTGAAATTTTTGGGATTTACATTCATCGCTTTAATTGCCATTATCTCTACCTCCTAATCTCGTTCGCCGAATAGAGCATACGCAAGTGAACTCAACCCAGCGATGACAAGTAATAAGACAACACTGATTGCTGCTGCATAACCCATTTCGTAACGAATAAAACCATAATCTTCAATATGGTTAATAATTAATTGTCCAGCATATTGTGGTGTCGGATTTGCTCCCGACAAAGCTACACCAATATATCCTGAATTAAATGCACCAACGATTGCCATAACAGCCCCAAATAACATTTGTGGCTTCATTTGTGGAATCGTAATATATATAATTTCTTGAAAACGATTTTTAATACCATCAACAAGTGCTGCTTCATATAATGTTTTATCAACATTAAGTAATCCTGCAAGCATTGCTAAAAACCCAATTCCCATTGAACTCCATAATGATACAAAAATCATAATGTTTAATAAATAATCTGGGCTTTGAAGAAATTGAATTGCTTCATCAATCCACCCGTTATTTAATAAAATCGCGTTTAAATATCCGTCTTGATCCCCACTAAATACAGTTCGCCAAACAACACCAATAAATATTCCCCCTACCATTGAAGGAGTATACAGTGCTAAACTAATAATTTTACGTGGTGTAGCTTGAATTTGTGATAACATCCATGCCATTAGGAAAGATAAAATATATCCTCCTGGTCCAACAATTAAGGCATACTTGATTGTATTTGGAATAACATATTTTAAGAAGTTATCATCTTGTGTTAATAACATTACATAGTTAAACATTCCCAATGGTTTTGTCAAAGTTGGAGCTTGGATCAAATCAAAATGTGTTAACGATAATCCCCAAGCAACAATAATTGGGACTATAATAAATGTTGTGAATAATAATATATACGGCAAGATTAGTAAGACTGTCGACAACTTTTCACGACGTTTCGAACGAAGACTAAGTTTCTTAAATTCTAAATATTTATCTTCTTCCATTAGTTGTCACCTTCTCTCGCCAAATCGATTTGTTCTTGAATCCAATCGACATCTCGAATAGTATATTCCTTTAATACATTCCCTTCATTATCTAGATAACCAAATTCTACCATTTTTCGTGCGATTTCACGATTAATAACAATGACTTGACGATCGATTGCAACACGTACAGGTGTTCCATCAAACGTCACGGTATTCCAAATATCACTTAATCCGCGTTCTAACATATATTGTCCAGGTGTACGTGGAACATCACGCAACCAAGAAATTTGTTCTAAAATAATTTGTTTATCCTCGTTATCAATAGGGCTTGATTGAACTGCTTCAATATTACCTGATAACCATAAGTACTCAGGACCATATGTGGATTGTAATGTGTAGGCAAACTCAGATTGAGTTGGCGTTGACATCCACCATTTCATAAATTCCCAACTACCTTCTTTATTGTCTGTTGTATCAAACATCACTCCACCGGTACCGTTTCCAATATACCATCTGTCTACAGTATCAGTATCTTCGTTGTATATTCCCGGATATGGGGCAATTGCCCATTGTCCTACTAATTCTGGAGCGGCATTCTTCAACTGCATATAGGTGTTAAAATCAATGATTCCAACTGGAAGTTTATTATAACGGAATGAATTATAAAATAGTGGTACTTGTTCTGGTAAACTATAGGTTGTATATAAATCACCAAGTAATTGTAACCCAGCAACACTTTGCTCACTATTAATAGTCGTTGTTAATCCGTCTTCACTGTATATTGAACCACCATATTGATAAATCAATGGACTGGTTTGATAGAACCATTTCAATGCTGTTCCTCCAGCGGTTGGATAATAGAAGTTCATGTCATATCGTTGTAATGTTGGTAAGATACCAATAACATCATCCCAAGTATCAGGAACATCTAGTTCTAACGCATTAAAAACATCTTTTCGGTAAACCAAAGCATTAAATTCTAATGTTTCTGGAATTGCGTAAACTTTGTCTTCTAAAACATAAGGAACAATTGCTCCTGGTGCGAAGTTGTCTGCGACTACCCAGTAATCATCAAATTGTGTCAAGTCGACCAATGCACCTCGAATTGCCAAATCAAATGGCATATAACTTGCTAATCCCAAGGCCACATCTGGAGTATTCCCTGCACTATTTGCGAGAATCAATTTTGTTGCGTCAGGCATAACACTGATATTAACTTTAACTCCTGTTTCATCTGTAAATGATTGTGACATTTTTTGCATAATATCAACATATGTAATTGGACGATTTACCCAAACATCAATTGCATCGGGATCATTATCGATTTTAAATTTATCACTTGTAAAACTGCTGATAAAACTTCTGGTGCTACTTAGCATACGATTCCATAATGAAGCATTCGGAGCTTCGTAATCTGGATAATTGGAAACATAGAATCCATCCAAATAAAATTGTTGGTTAGAAATGCTTGTCAAACTGTCTCCAAGCAATAACGTAACACTACTTGCTCCACTGTATAAATTATTTAAATATAGTGGCAATTCATCTGGTTTTTCTAACATTTTTTCAAATTCAGTTGTTGTTTTTTTCAAATAACTTAATGTTGTTGATAAGTCTTTTTTATCACTATATTCACTCATTTGAACAATTAAATACTTCACAACATTATTATAGGCAATTAGGTAACTTTCCGTTTCTGGAATGTAGTCTGTTAATTTCCATGTTCTATTTTTATCAATATCTTTCCCAGTAATTTTGATAATTTCAAGAGCAAATTGGTTGATATGATCAATCATAAGTTGAATATCACGTAAATATTGTGAAACTTCTGATTTTTCAGCACGGAACGTAATCGTGTGTGTTCCAGCTTCTAAATAGACTTGATATGGATTCCCGTCTTCATCACTTAACGTATGATTTGCCCAGTTTGTTGGAGTATAGTCAAAGCGGTAAGAATCGAATTCATCAAATGGAATTTCTCCATCAATTTTAATCGAACGGAAAATATCAAAATCTGATTTATAATTTGCATAGTGGAATGTTAAATCATAAAGTCCAGTTTGATCAACATTAATCTCATATGTTACTTCTTGTCCTGCTTTATACCAAGCATTTCCATCAATGACATTCAGTTTTTTATTCACACTGTCATATGGAGTGACACTTGGACTTCCAAACGTCATTAAGCGAACATATGAAGAATTTTTCTCAGTATAATCTGTCGCGTTCACAAACAGATTAAATGGTTCTGCATCTGATGTTTTCCCATCAATATATTCTGCATATGTTGGAATATCTTGTGGTGCATATATTGATAAATCTCCTAGTTTTAAATCACCAGAAGATACGTTTTCAAAAGTTATTGTATTGCTTCCCTCCTCAAAATAAAACAACAAAGGTTCACTTGATGTATATGTATTATTATACAAATCAAGTGCGCGCCATTCTTCTATTTTAGCTTGAGCAGGAAGTGTTTCGTCGCCATATTTATCTACTGCATATTCTTCAACTGCATCTTCCCAATACAAAACAACATCAACAGTTTTGGCATCATCAAATTGATACTCACCGTTAATGGCAACACTCATTGTAATGTTGTTTAAGATTGTCCCTGTCACAATATAATCAACATCGATGTGATAATACCCAGCTTGGGCAACTGTAACTTCATAAGTTGCACTCTCGGCTGTTCCTAAACTGGCTACATCAGTTCCAGTATAACTCAAACGTTCACTTGCTTGCGCAGATGTTAATGAACCTTGTGTTGTTGGAAGAGCGTAATCAAGTGGAACATTTTCTAAAAAATCATAATAAGTATAGCGTGGTGTTTCCAATGTGTCTTGTAATAAACCGAGCGCTATCAGATAATCATTTTCGGATATTTCATTTTTCCATTCTTCATAAGTACTATCACGGAATGGATTTGAAAAAAATAGGGCTACAATTGTAATCAGGATAGCAATCAACCCTAAATTCAGTAATCTTTTCTTTGTCATATAAATCTCCTCCTAAAAGGGGCATTCTCCAAAGAGCACTCAATAAGAGTACTCTTTTGAAAAATGAATTAATTATTATTCGAAATCTGTGTCACTATATCCGTAATAAGTTTTTAAACCAGTTTTAACTTCGTTGAATGATATTGTAAATCGATTATTTGAAAGCGTGTTCCATGCTGCTAAGTTTCCTAAAATGGTATCTGAGAAGTTTGCATCACCCAGTGAAACCCCACCATTTATTTCTGAGTCATAAAAGTTTATCCACTCGTTTAGATTTGCACGACGAGTTCCTGAATCACTAAAGAAATAAGGGAAAGCTTTGTCTGAAACGTCCCAGAATTGTCCAGCTTCATAAATACGAACAACTTCTTGGAATCCTGGCATTAAGGTAGAATCAGCAAAACGTTGATGTTTGGCTGGTGAATACCAGATTTGCATTTGTTCGTTAAATGTATCACCTGTTGTCACAGGGAAACTATCGTTTAACGCACTCAATGTTTCATTATTTACGTCATCACGAAATTCAGCATCAGCTCTTGCTTGCCATGAAGCTGTATCTGCGATCCAGTATGATGCGAATGCATAATTAAGTTCGATTTGTAGTTCTTCTTCTTCAGTACAACCTAAATCACCATCAAGTAAACATGAATTGTAAATTGCCATTGGGTCTAATACGATTCCAACAGTATTGTCAACAAAATCAGTTGAAGGTCTTGGATAAATATCCCAGTCAGGAGATTTACAAGCTACGTCTGAAATGTTTTCAGAATCACTTGGAGTAGCACAATCACCCATATGCCAAGGTTGTTCTGCTAATGTTAATATTTTGCTATCTTTAAAGAAATTATATCCATAAGACCCTGCTGCATCCATAAATGCCGTAGAAGGTTCAGAACCCCAAACAGAATTTGCATCCCAGTCTTCTAAATATGGAATTAAAGAACGAATTTCTGTGCTATTTAAATTTACAAAATCAGAACCGCTTTGGTACTCAAATAATTGTTTGTTTAATGTTGTAACGCCAGTTTCTATTAGACGAATTGGTGCCCCTAAAGATCCATAATATTCATCTGCGCTACTGTGACCAATCGCATCAGTATACTCTTCGATTGTCCAATCAATATCAGGTACATCCAAGTTATTACTTTCAAACAAATCTTTATTGACATAAATACCCCACGGTAAGATGTATTGTGGAAGTCCACCTTGGAATCCATAATAGTTCATCATTGACATAATTGATGGATTCATTGATTTATATAGTGGATCATCACTAAATCTTGATAAATCCGCTACAATCCCTTTTGAAATATCGCCAGGTAAATCAACGGTAGCCCAAATTGTTGGATGAACACCGTGTTCATTTTTATAGTTATCCAACTCTTGTGACCATATACGTCCATTGTCTGTAGGACCGTTAGTCATTCCCAAGAAATTAATTTTTACATTTGGATATGTTTTATTAAATTCTTTTGCTACTGCGTATGCTGCTGCATCATTTTGTGCAACAAAGTCATCAACACCTAAGTCCAGTTTTCCTAAATCTTCATAGTAGGTTCCTGATCCACTCCAAAGCATTAAATCAATTTGTCCAGAGATACCAGTATCTAACCCGCCAGTTTTACAGCCAGTTAAAGACAAAGAAATCATAAGTACTGCTAAAACCATTAATAATTTTTTCATTTTTGCTTCCTCCAATTCTATTTCATATTCATTTTCTTACTCTTTGTCGAGTAATATTAAACCTATTATTCATAAGTGAGTCCATATCCAAAAGGATATAAAACGATACTTTCATCGTAATCGTTTTCGTTTGATGTATAACCAATCTGATTATAGTTAATTGGCCAAGTAAAGGACAATTTCCCAGAAAAGTTTTCATCACCAAACACTACATCACTAATCGCATTTCCACCTTCACTGCCTGGTAAAAATGCAGCTATAAAACTATCAAAATCATTTAAATAATTTTCAAGTAGTAAAGGTCTTCCTGACAATAATATTCCTACAACATTTTTACCTTGTGCTTGTGCTGCGGCAGCAATGTTTAAAGCGTTTTGATTATCGGGATGACTGTTTCCTGATGATAATGTCATTGAATAATTATCCCCCATACTTTCCGCATACGGATTTTCCGCCAACACCACAATCACGGTGTCTGCTTCTTCGACACTATCAACAAGCTGTCCTGAAGTTGTTTGTAATACATTAGCAACAGCATCGAGAATAGATGTTCCCACTCCGATGTCCCTACTAGTATTTCCTTGCCAGTACGTTGTCCATCCCCCACTTTGTAATCCAACACTATCTGCCCCTGGTCCAGCGACAAATATTTTTTCGGTTTTACTTAATGGTAATGACTGTTCATTATTTTGTAATAACACCAAGGATTTTCGTGCTGCTTCTCTTGCGAGATCTTGATGCTCTTGATTATATAAGTTTGATTCATCTATTCGATAAAGCGGATGTTCTAAAATTCCACGGTAATATTTGACTGTTAAGATACGTCGTACCGCATCATCAATTCGGTCGTTTGTTATTTGACCATCACTTGCTGCTTGATACAACAATTCCAAAGCTTGTTGCCAATCAGATGGTTCCATCAACATATCAACACCAGCATTTACACTAGTAATAATTTGTGATTTAAAGTCGCCATTTAGTTGGTGAATTGCGTTCCAGTCAGAAATGACAAAACCATTGTACCTCATCTCATATTTTAATACATTATTGATCCAAAATGAACTACTGTGCATTTTTATATCGTTTATTGAACTATACGAAATCATAATCGTATCGACACCAGCTTCAATTGCTTCATAATAGGGAAGCAAATGGATGTCTCTAATTTCTTGTTCAAATGCATTTACATCGCCTTGATCATGCCCTTGATAGGTTCCACCATCTGCGAGATAATGCTTCGCTGTTGCGCTAACACCATTGTCTTGTAGGCCTAAAATCATATTTTGAACTAAATTCTCTTGGATTATGGGATTTTCACTGTAACCTTCGTAGGTTCTTCCCCAACGAATATCTTGAACAACACTGACAGCAGGAGCGAAAGTCCAGTTAATTCCTGTCACTAACATTTCTTCTGCGGTAGATTGACCAATCCGATACATCAAATCGGCATCATTTGCCATCCCCAAATTAATGTTGTGTGGGAAAATGGTTGCTCCATATACATTGTTATTACCATGAACAGCATCAATTCCATAGATAATCGGAATTCCACTTGATGATTCGAGGGCCGCATTTTGATATGAACTATACATATCGTACCATTCTTGAACAGTATCATCATAACTTTGGGGATGACTTCCCCCTCCGCTTAAAACGGATCCAATGCCAAATTCTTCCATTTGGTTTGGTGTGATATAACTGATTTCTGCTTGAATCATTTGTGCTGTTTTTTCATATAATGTCAAGGTGTCAATATAGTGTTCAATTGTGCTGATACAATCCAAATCTGCTTCATTACAATAGTATGATTCAACCGGTTGATCTATTTCGCAACTTGGATCATTTGGGGTTACTGTACAATCTATATTTGATTCCTCAATGGGATTACCACAAGCACTTATGGTAAGTAATACTATGAACAACCCCAGTGCTAGTAACTTTCTCATTCTTTTAGCTCCTTCATTTCAATATTTCATACTATTCATTTAAGACTTGATATTTCAAAGGAGTACTGTGTGAATCGAATGTTCTGACATCCTAAATGCATATGTTTTATCTTGATACTGGAACGAATAATCATGGACTTGATTACTTTCATTCAAAAGAATCAATGCCATGGTTCCGTCTTTGTTTAAAAATGCACTTGCTTTTATTTCTATATGATTGTTTTCTAAGTGAATTCTTTTTGCTTGTGGGCGAACATATTTAGAAAAATGTCCAATATAATAATAACTGCTTTCATAGATTAAGTTTTGAGGGAAAATATCGACAATAATTGGGGCATCACATAAATTATTAACGTGATTCGGTCCACCAGTATTATCTAAAAAGAGATTCCAATCAATATATCCTTGTGTATGATTGTTAAAGTCACCAATCATGTTGCGAGCATAGCGTTCTCCAGTTTCCCAAGAATTCAAATGCACGCCACCTTCTTGACAACCTTCGGTGAATAGTAACCCTTTATCTGGAAATAAATCATGAACTTTACCAACATTTTCAAATTCTTCACTCATGTACCAATGAAAAGCGGTTCCCCAAACATATGAAGCTGCTTTTTTGTCGTCTAAGACAGTTTTAGCGCGTTCAACAATGATATCACGGTTATGATCCCAAATCAGGATTTTTACATCGCTGGCACTGCTTTGTTGCATGATTGGACCTAAATGATTTTTGATAAAATCGCGTTCTTCTTCGCCACTATAAATACATGAGTCCCAACGTTGAACAGCTGCGGGTTCATTTTGAACAGTAATCCCCCATATATTGACACCTTTTTTGCGATATTCTTCAATGAATTTCACGTAGTATTTTGCCCAAACATCATAGTATTCAGGAAGTAGTTTCCCGCCAAATATCATCGAATTATTATCTTTCATAAATGCTGGAGGACTCCATGGACTTGCGAGGATTTCGATATCGCGGTTCGCGATTTTTGATGCATCCAAGATTAAAGGAATTACCAACTTCGTATCCCGACTGATGTCAAATGTTTTTAGTTCTTTGTCGCCCTCTTCAATATATGTATAACTATTAATACTGAAGTCGCAACTGTGAATACTCACACGACCAAGTGTATATCCTAGTCCATCAATTGGATCAAAGTATGCCTTGATTGCGGCTGCTCTTTGTTCTTTGTTTATTCTCGATAAATTATAAGCGCTTGATTCTGTGAACGCACCACCAAATCCAATCATTTCTTGATATTGAATTGTTTCATCAATAACAAGATCTGGTTTTGATAGGCTACTTGTATTTATTGTTGTTTCAAAAAATCGCTTATCGGAGTTTTTTTCAGTAATGATAATTTTCATAATGATGCTCCTAGAAATAGATTTTTAATTCCTTCACTTGTCCATCTCTTAAACGAAGGACATCTTCTGATGAAAGATTTTGTTTTATTACCCCATCCAATTCATATTTCTCAATGTGAAATGATTCGTGATAGGTATCGATATTTTGTGAGTTAATATACGTTACTTTTGTAGTTCCTAAGAATGTAAAAGATAGTTCATTATTTTTGAAAAATTCTTTATGTAACAATGGTCTCATTTGTAATTGCAGTTCATTGTTTACCAATACAAATGGTTGTTTTCCAAACATCATGTAACTCCAAATACTTAACATTTCTGCGGTTGAACCACTTAGTCTTGCAACCCAACCTTGACCTCTAACACTTGGATCAGGGTTAATACTTGTTGCAATAAAACTAGAATTTTCTAAGGTGCTGCGGCCATAGACACTTGGGTCCATAAAACAAGTTAAGTTTGTTTTAATTTCTTCATAGAATTCTGAATACAATCCGCCTTTTAATAATCCTAGTAAATATTTATATGTCATATGTAAGAAGTTACTTTCCCGTTCTTGCCAACCTTTTGTGAATGATCTTCCACGGCCAATTTCATTACTTTCAGCATCGAGAAACTCACTTGTTTTATACACTTGTAGTTCTCGATCATAGATGTTAGATGCTTTAACTCTTTGGAACATCGTTTTTTTATGTTGGGTGTTTTTCATTATTTTCAAAGCACGAGCTGGAGCTTCTAGATACAGAGGTAAAGCACGCATTTTAAACTCTTTAGGACGTACTGTAGGTAGACCGTAATTTCCAATTTTTGGATTGTCTTCAATTAATATCGGATCATATTTGGTGACTTCGTGAACCAAGTACGTTGGATAAATATCTTCACCAAGACGAAATGCTTTGTTTAAAGCCACATCTATTTTTTGATTCATCACGTGTAATAATTTATTGATTACAGAACCAGATGCATCAACATTACCCTGTGTTCCAAAGCGAATATCTGCGCGATACTGTTCTTTCAAATCATTGGCTTTGTCCCAGTATTCAAAGTCATTAATTTCATCTTGTAATACATCGTAAAGTTTTGTGATGAATGATACGAATTCTGTTGGCAGTTCTAATACCTGTGTTGCATCTGATTTATCAACTAAGTATTGGATCAAGCGTTTCAATTCAATAGTTTCACTTACACCACTACCAAATAATCCTGGTAGCCCATTCAT
>JBFFLJ010000036.1:0-16116 GCA_041554935.1 Candidatus Izemoplasma sp. | reverse complement strand
TCTACAATTATAATATCACGACTCTAGAAGAATACATACAGTTAGTAGATGACTGGATGATTTTTTACAATAAAAAACGAAGAAGAAACAAAAAGTAGAAACTTTTTTATTAGTTTCTACTTTATCGGGTTCATTTCAAAACTCATCAACTTTTTTTTAGTGTTTGATTAACGCGTATTTTTTCTTACCACGACGTAATACTGTAAACTCATTCCCAATGGCATTTTCCTTGTTGACCAGCAACTCTAAATCAACAACTCTCTCTCCATTAACGCTAATTGCTCCATTGGAAATAAATTCTCTGCTTTCACGTTTGCTTGAAGCTAATCCAGTAGCTATTACAGCATCGACTAAAGTCAATTCCTCTGTGATTGTAATACTAGGAACATCTTTAAATCCGTCTTTGATTTCTTCAACACTTAACGACTGAATTTCACCACTAAATAATGCAGATGAAATACGAACTGCTTGTTCATAAGCTTCACGTCCATGAACCAACACTGTTAATTCTTCCGCTATTTTTTGTTGAGCTAAACGTTTATGTGGGGCTTTTTCAAACTCTTCAATAATATGTTTTGTTTCCTCAATACTCATAAATGTGAATTTCTTCAAGAAACTAACTGCGTCTTTGTCAGGTGTGTTAATCCAATATTGGTAATATTCATAGACACTCGTTTGTTTTTTGTCTAACCAAATTGATCCCCCTGCCGTTTTACCAAACTTAGGTCCATCCGCTTTTGTTAACAATGGCCAAGTAAATCCATATCCTTTGGCATCGCTACCTTGGGTTTTACGAATCAGTTCTAATCCCGCTGTAATATTACCCCATTGGTCTTGACCACCGATTTGTAGTTTACAATTATTACGTTTATAAAGTTCCATAAAGTCTAATGATTGAATGATTTGGTAACTAAACTCAGTAAAACTAATTCCATTGTCTAGACGTGACTTCACACTGTCTTTACTGATCATGTAATTAATATTAAAATGTTTCCCAATATCACGTAAAAACGTAATGATATCATATTCCTTTATCCAATCATAATTGTTGACAACTTTGGCAGTTGGCAAAATGTTTTTCACTTGTTTAGTAATCCCTTCGGCATTACTAAGTGACTTTTCTAGGGTTAGAAGTTGACGTTCAGAACTTCTCCCACTTGGATCACCAATCAATCCTGTTCCTCCACCAATTACTAAAATTGGGTGATGTCCTCGATCTTGCAATCGTTTTGCAACCAAATATGAGATTAAGTGTCCAATATGAAGACTATCTGCGGTAGGGTCTGCTCCGACATAAAATGTCATCTTCTCATTTTCTAACACATCTTCTAATTCTGGGTCTGTAACATCATACAACAAATCACGCCATTTTAATTCTTCTAATAATTTCATTTCATTTTCCTCCTTTAAATAAAAAAAGCCCACCCTGTAAAAGGACGAACTTCTTAGTACGCGGTACCACCTTAATTCTAGATTTCTCTAGCGCTTGGAATGATAACGGAATTACCGTCTATACTTTTCATATAGAAGCTCATAAGTGTATAAATATCTAGTTATTCTTAGTTTTCACCAAACACTAAGTCTCTTTGAAATAACCGATGATATTCTCTTTTAATCGTCGCTTATAATGTTGTTTTACGTAGAACAATTGAATGTGGTAATTTAACAACACGGTCTTTTATTTCTTCTTTATTCATTAATTTTGTTAGTAATCTCATACCTACAGCACCTAAATCATAAATCGGTAAATCTACACAAGATAATTGTGGTCTTGCCAATCTCGCATATTTGGTATTTTGGAATCCACAAACCCCAATATCTTCTGGTATTCTTACATTATTTTCAAAAGCAACGTTCAAAAACGATATTGCGATACTATCGCGAACTGCGACAACACCATCGACGATATTTTCTTTAAAGTACTCATGAAAATGTTCTGTGTTAATACTAATACGACCAGAAGTTCTCATCACTCTAGATTCTAAACCAGCTTCTTCTAAAGCACGTAAATATCCCGCTTCTTTTAAATCATTCACCATGTACTTGCGAACGGTTGAAACCATATAGATATGTTTTCTACCTTCATCAATTAATTTTTTTGTAATTTCATATCCAGCTCGTTCATAATCGATTGATACACTTGGTATTTCATCATCGCCAGGATAGAATGTATTGGTTAGAACTACTGGGATTTGATATGCGTTTTTGACTGTTTTCAAGAAATTATATTGATTTTCAGTAATTTCATCGTTCAAATATAAAATACCATCAACTTGCGCCGCGATGATTTCGCGTAAAATATCTTCTTCACTTGCATCTTCACTTTCTAAAACATACAATAAGACAGAATATTTGTACACTCTTGCAATATCTGCAATCCCATTCATCATTTCAGCAATACTTGCGCGTGTCATATCAGGAACAACAACCGCGACAGTCGTGCTCTTACGTGAAGCAAGCCCTTTGGCAAAAGCATTTGGTTTATATCCCAGTTCTTCAATCACGCGTAAAACACGCTCACGAGTATCTGGTTTCACTTTTTCTGGATTATTAATGGCACGTGATACCGTTGCAAGGGAAACTCTAGCAGCACCAGCAACATCATAGATAGTAGCTTTGCTCATTTATAAACACCTTCTTTCATCATATTGATTATATCATATGTGAAAATGTTTTCAATACGAAAAGCGTTTTTTATGAAAAGTTTTCATTGATTTGTGCAAAATGCCGAAAAATTTTGAGTCACATTATAAAAAAGACCTTTTAAAAGGTCTTTTTTTGTTAACGACGTTCTTTGATACGTGATTGTTTTGCAGATAAACCACGGATATAGAATAGTCTAGCTCTACGAACTTTACCTCTTCTAACAACTTGGATTCCTTCTACAAGTGGTGAATGAATTGGGAATGTACGTTCAATTCCGATTCCGTAAGATACTTTTCTTACTGTGAATGTTTCGTTAATTCCTCCACCTTGTCTTTTGATTACTAAACCTTCAAAAATCTGAATACGTTCGCGGTTACCCTCTTTGATCTTAACAGATACTTTTACAGTATCTCCAGCTCTAAATTGAGGAACCTCAGGTTTTTGATATTCTTTTGTAATCTCATGTAATAATTGCTGAGACATGTTATCAACTCCTTAGGATTTAAACTATTGCTCATAAGGAAATTCCAAAGCGGAGCAAAGTAATATAAGCTTTACAGCGTGAATAATTATAGCACACGAATATTGATAAATCAACTACTATTTTCAATCGAAAGCAACGTGTTTGTTAGTAATGTTTTATGATGATTGACAACCAAATATATTTTAAAGTTGCCAGATAAATTCATTTCATAAAAGCAATATATCATATAATGAGAATCCTCATAAAATGTGACAACACATATGATTTTCTGTCAGAAATGATGATGACTTAGAAATTAAGAAACTAAGAATACAACAAGAAAAAGCAGCACAATATTTGAAGGTAAAATCAAGGTCATATTTCTTTCTTATATTCTTCAATATACTATTTATCAATTTGTTGTTCTTTTATATATTGTTCATACAAATCAGGACGGCGCTCCTTGGTTTTTTTAATAGATTGCTGTAAACGCCAAGCTTCAATTTTTTCATGATGACCATTCACTAGTACTTCTGGAACTTCTTGGTTATCAAAAACACGTGGTCTTGTGTATTGAGGATGTTCTAATAAATAATTGCTAAAAGAATCATTTAGATGAGATTCCTCTTTACCAATCACTTGGGGAATTACTCTTGTTACACTATCTATCAATGCGATCGCGGCAATTTCACCACCTGTTAAAACGTAGTCACCAATACTAATTTCTAAATCAAAATAAGAGCGAATACGTTCATCAAATCCCTCATAATGTCCGCATAAAATTATAATATGAGATTCCTTACTCAAATCATAAGCAAGTTCTTGATGATGAGTGATTCCTTGGGGTGTCATGATGATTTTCAAAGCATCTTGATATCCATCAATTGCATGAAGAGCATCGTATACAGGTTGTACGCAAAGGACCATTCCTGCACCACCACCAAAAGGATAGTCATCTACTTTTTTGTGTTTTGAATCACTATATTCACGAAAATCAATCACGTTTATTGAAACAAGTGACTGTTCTATTGCCCGAGCAAAAATACTGGTATTTATAAACCCGGTAAACATTTCAGGAAATAATGTTAAGACATCAATCCTCACTGTAATCCCTCCCAATTTTGAATCTGAATTATCTTGTTTTTGATATCAACTTTCGTGACAAATTCTTTGATAAATGGAATCATAACATCTTTTATTCCTTCTCGCCTTACAACTAAAATTTCGTTACGAGGATAGTCTAAGACATCAACACATTCACCAATTAACCCATCTCCAAAAACCTGGAGTCCAATTAACTCTTTGACATAATACTCATCTTCGTCTAGTTCGTGGATATACTCATCTGAAATATAAAGTTCACAACCTTTATATTTTTCGACTTGATTGATATCATCAAATTCATAAAAATCAATGAATTCTAGCCCTTTTCTTGTTTCACACTTTTGAACCTTAACAGGGACATATTCATTTTTATACAAGATATATAATTGATTCCCTACTTGATATCTTTCTGACACAAAGTCTGTGAATGACTTTACTTTCAATGTTCCTTTTAGTCCTTGTGTGTTGGCGATTCCACCGATTTTAACATATTTCATTGTTTCACCTCTATTTTGAAAACATTACTCGCTCATTTTGAAATAAACGGTTTAATACATATATTAGAATACTGACATAGACCAAACTTGATAAGATTGTTAGTAAATAATGCATTAGATCAACTTCAAAAGTCAAGATTGAGATAATCATATGTACACTACTGTAGATTGGGATCAAGTAGGTTACTAAATCACTACTTGCTTCTCCAGAAAACATTGTTGAGATTCCTATAAAAATACTTATAAAGTAGAAGGGAAGAATCAACATGGATGCTTCTTTGATTGTTTTTAGACCATCCCTAATTATTTCTCTTAATACTACTTTTCAATCATTCTTTCAGAAAAATCTCATATGCCTTCTCTCTTTCCTCATTATACTATATATGAGTCGTTTTTGAAACATACATCCGCTAAGAAAAACGCCTAATTTAATTAGGCGTTTTTATAGTAATTGTTGACTCCATTTTTGAGCAAGATGAATCTCATCTTCAAATAGCGGACCTTCTGTGTCGCGGACGTAAAACGCTCCGGAAGGGATTTTTGGTGTAATATTTTTCTTTGATAATATTTTTTCTAAAGTGTCATTAGAATAGCCAAACTTACTTGATAAAAATCGTAAAATCTTTGGAGCTTCTTCCACATGCATTCGAGTATCAAATATCGCCACACTTGAAGGTGTTTTCACCTCTAGTTTTTTGACTAGTTGTTTAATTTCTTTTGTCGGCCTAAATGCTCTGGTTGGTGATCCAATTACAATAATATCATAATCTTTTAAAGAATCTAGTTTGAGAGCATGTACTTTTATTACTTGTGTATCTTCGCCAAGAGTTGTTCCAATCGCTTCTGCGATGGCACCAGTGTTTCCAAAATACGAATCATATACAACAATTTTCTTCATTTGAAACCCTCCTTCTTAACCACCTCTAGTATACCAAAAGTAGTTTGGAAAATAAAGTAAATAAAAAGACCCATTAAAATGAGTCTATATTAATCGTTATTTTCTTTCCTTCTCTTGAAGCACTCGCATAAGCGATTGTTCTAATAGCGTTAGCTATTCGTCCATTCTTTCCAATTACTCTACCCAAATCATCTTTGTGTACAATAACTTGAATCGTCAGCATATCTGCATCTTCTGAAAACTTTTGTACCATTAAGTCTTCAGGATTTACAACTAATGGCTTTACTAGGTCCTTAATTAATTTTTCATAATTAACTGCCATAATATCTGCCTTCTAGTTTTCTTTGTTTCTTGATGTGATTCCGAATTGTTTGAATAATGTTTTTACTGTATCTGTTGGTTTAGCACCTTCTGCTAGCCATTTTTCTGCCTTTTCAACATCGATTTTCACACTTGCTGGTTCTGTAGTTGGATTGTAAGTCCCTATAATTTCTAAGTATCTACCATCTCTAGGGTTTCTTGAATCAGCGGCTACTACTCTATAGAAAGGACGTTTTTTTGAACCATGTCTTTGTAATCTTAATTTAACTGCCATATTTGTTTCCTCCTTGTTTGTTATAAAACTTCAATTGAGTATATCATTTCAAAACTATCTTGTCAAGTATTTTTACTTGACATTACAATTCTAATTGATACCCTTCGGTTTCGAATAACGATTCTTCAATTTTACGAACTAAACTTATTTCTTGTAATCTCTTGGTTACTGCTTCTACTTGGTCTTCGTTGACATATACAACTGCGTATTTTTTCTTCTTTGTATAATACGTAACTTCCGTTACGTCAGCGATTTTCTTTAATGCTTTAGGATTGCGAAAATATACAATCAGGCTTTTTCGTTTTACCATTTTTGTCTCCTTATTGTTTGTTAATCAACCCAAGACTATTGGGATGTTTGATTTTTTTTGAAACACTTTGTGCTAGTGCTTTCGATATTCCGTTTAGTTGTTTTTGAATATATTGTTCTAATTCTTTATACTCTTTTATTATATCATTAGTATAAAGATTTTCTTTCACATCTTTTAATCTTAGTTGAACTTCTTTTAAATCAGGATGGTATTTACCATATTTAGAGACTTCATCATATTGAAGTTTTGCTTGATTGAATCCTGAGATTAATTGTTGCAATTGCGGATTTTGTTCAATATATTGATGTAATTCTTGTAATCTCTTGTATTGTTTTAATGATTTGATTTCATCAATCAATTCATATGTCTTGTTTACCCAAGATGTTTCCATAATAATCACCTATCTTATAGTATATCGAAACCTGAACATTGTTGCAAGGAAAAGGATACCGAATGTATCGATATTCTATAGACTATGATATAATATATATTATTAGTTTGTTTGACTACATCTAGCTATAGACTTATAATGTTTATAAAATAAAGCATATTAGAAAGAAGTGCATCTGATGAAAAAAACATATAAATATATTTTGATGATGATCCTTGTACTTGGAAGTCTAGTTGGCTTGGTCCAAACAAGAGCTGTGACTAGTGAAGTAGTCTATTTTAAAGAAGCAACATGTATTGTTTGTCAAGAGGTGACAGGGACAATTCAAGGTGTATATCATGAAGACTTAGACTATATAAAAAAGATGGAAGATGCGGGGATTACAGTCTATATTATTGATATTTTACCAAGAGCTGAAGTTCCTAGTTCTTTGCCGAGTAATATCGTTTTTGATAATACCGAGCCATACTCCACCAATGACATTTTCTCAGCATTTACTGCTGTTTATCAAATCCATACACAAGATGCAGATGTTCCAATTGTTTTTGCTGGAGACAAGGCATATATTGGTATAGAAGCAATAAAAGAAGCTTTCGACAATGGAGAACTTAGTACAAAATCACAAGAATCACTACTTGAAGTAAACGTTACTGCTGGACAAGCATATGAAAAATTAAAGAGTGTTCTTGGATTTATAAGTATTTTAGCCGCAGGGTTATTAGATGGATTTAATCCTTGCGCAATTGCATTACTATTATTGTTTATCTCATTATTAGGATTCACTGAGAAAAAAAGAGTTTTAATTCTTGTCAGTATCACTTATATCTTTGCATTATTTATATCTTACTTCTTAATCGGAACAATCCTCTTAGAAGTTTTAAATACCTATGTCAAAGAAATTACAATTGTCAATACCATATTAAGTTGGATCATTTTCTTAATTGTTTCCTTCTTGTTCCTGTTCAATATGTATGATTATGTTATGAGCAAGAATAAAAACTACGAAAAGATAAAAAATCAGTTGCCAAAATGGATTCAAAGAATGAATAAAAAAATCATGAAAACATTCACAAACGTAATCAATGATGATGAAAACAACAAAGGCCTGTTAGCTGTTATAGCGTTAACATTTGTGTTAGGAGTTACGTTGAGTATCACCGAATTGGTATGTACTGGTCAAATATATTTTGGTATCCTTGATGGGATATCTTATTACAAAGAAATTTATGCTTATATAGCACTGTTCTTCTATAACATTATGTTTGTTGTGCCGTTGATTATAATCGCCGTAATCTCAATTCGTGGACAAGGTGTTATGGCAACAAGTAACTGGGTAAGAGAACATATGCATGTCATAAAATTATTAAATAGTCTACTGTTTTTAGGAATCGCGTTATACTATGTTTATAGAATCTTTATTGTGGGGTTATCATAATGAAAGAAAAAATTCGAATCACAAAAGCTGGAGTTCCTGTTTACGAAGGAAAAATCTTAAATGTTCCAATGAAAAAATCATATTTAAAAACCCGTAGTATTGAGATGTTTGATGATGATGATCCATGTATTATTCATCAATCATACATTGTCAAAGAATTTTCAGATCAAATTATTGAGGCACTAAAGAAAAGTATTAATCACACCATTCTTTACACTGACTACAAGTCTCTATTTGAAGTGCTTGATCGTGAAGATGTTATGGAATTACAAATTGAATTAATGGAGTGATACATGTGAAGGTTTATTTAGACAATGCATCAACCACTAATGTCTCTAAAGAAGTTTATAAAGCGATGAAGCCATATTTTTTAGAAGATTTTGGAAATCCTTCTAGCCTCCATCAAGAAGGCATTAAAACAAGGAAGACAATCAACTCTTCTCGCAAAAAAATTGCGAAGTTATTACATTGTGATTCTTCAGAATTACACTTTACAAGTTGTGGTACTGAGTCGATTAATTGGGCATTAAAAGGGTTAGCATTTAACAATCAAATCAAAGGTGAAATCATCACAACTAAAATTGAGCATCACGCCACACTTCATACCTGTGAGTTTTTAGAATCACTCGGCTATATCGTACATTACCTAACTGTTGATAACGAGGGATTTATCGATTTAGAACAGTTAAAAGCAACAATCAATGACAATACCCTTGTCGTAAGTGTCATTATGGCAAACAATGAAATTGGAACCATTCAAGATATGAAGGAAATCGCAAAGATTTGTATGGATCATTCAACGTATTTACACGTTGATGCTGTACAAGTCGCAGGTCATATTCCTCTTAATTTATCAGAACTTGGAGCTGATTTGGTAAGCTTCAGTGGACATAAGTTTCACGCTCCAAAAGGAATTGGATTACTTTATATCAAAAAGGGCACACACCTAACAAATCTTCTTCACGGTGGTCAACAAGAAAACGGAATGCGACCAGGAACAGAGAATGTTCCCTATATTGTCGGATTAACTAAAGCATTAGAGTGTAGTATTGATGACATAGGAGAATATCAAAATAAGCTCCGTACTTATACAAAATATATCAAGGAACAACTCGATAAAGCAAACATTGATTATGTAATAAATGGTCCAAATGATGAAGCCAAACGTTTGCCAGGAAACTTAAATATTTCATTTAAAAATGTTGACGGTGGTTCACTAGTTTATTATCTTAACAAGGCTCACATCTATGTTTCAACTGGTAGTGCTTGTGATAGTAAATCCATTCAACCTTCTCATGTCATAAAAGCGATTAATGTTCCAAAAGATTATATCAATGCCACTATCAGAATTAGTGTTGGGAACATCAATACTTTTGAAGAAATTGCATATGCGACAAAAGAACTAATTAGAATCTTACAGGAAGAACAAATAGAAAACGACTAATAAATTAGTCGTTTTTTTGATATTCAATATATCCCCCAAGTGGTAAATCTTCTGGCAACAGGATATCACCAATACTGATTCGTTTCAAGAATGTTACTTCATTATTGAAATGTTCCACCATTCGTTTGATTTGATGGAACTTTCCTTCTTTGATGGAAAGATGAAATGACGTTTCAGTGAGTTGTTCCACAATTGGTGTCATAGGCGTAAACGGTCGATTATTTCCATCAAGTAATTCCATTTTGCGCAATAACTTGTTCGCATCAAACGGTGCTTTCACCTCGACATAATACGTCTTATAGACATTCTTTGATGGTGTTATAATTTGATGAAGAAGCGTTCCATCTGTGGTTAAGACCAGTAACCCTTCAGTGTCAATATCAAGACGTCCTGCGATATTTAAATCAAAACGAGAATATGGCTCTTCAATCAAATCAAAGACAGTTTGATGAAGATTGTCTGTGTTTGCTGATACGTATCCTTGTGGTTTGTTCATTAACAACGTGATTTGTTCTTTATAATATATCAATTCATCGTCAAAACAAATTTGATCGATTTCTGGCGATACGTTGGTTTCAGGTTTACTGATGATTTCACCATTCACAGTAACCCGTTTTTTTCGAATATAGGTCGATACTTCTTTTCTTGTTCCAAATTTTAAATTTGATAAAAATTTATCTAGTCTCATTCATACACCTTCTTCTTTACTTCTTATATTATACCATATAAAAAAGACCAAATGGTCTTATTTATATTTATTCATTGTACGATAGATTGAATATCCTGATGCTTTTTCAAATTCTCGATCAATTTGTTTTTCAATTAATTGCGAATTAATGATTGATTGATACTTATGATATTGATTTAGCAAAGTGCTAGAATCTATCTTTATGTTTTCGTTGATATCTTCAATCATCGAAAAGAAATTAATAATGATGATAATTTCATCACTGCTATACTCATTATAATCAATTGGATATTGATACATCACTATTCTCCGAAAGAGATTCCAATTGCTTTGGCAGCTTGCACAAATTGTCCTTGAGGATCAACAAGTTTCTTCCCGCCGCTTGATGTTTCCCCAACTGCTCCAGAGCCTACAACCTCTTCTAGTGGAATCGAAGTGATTTGTCTACCACGCAATTGCACCATACGCCCTGCGCCACCATTCATTAGTAAATCAACTGCATTCACACCAAATAACAGACCAAGTGCACGGTCAAATTGTGATGTGATTCCCCCACGTTGAATATATGCTAAGTTGGTATAACGAACTTCATGCTCGGGAATCAACTTTTGAAGTTGAGTAGTAATAACTTGTCCAATACCACCCAAACGAACTCCGTCAGCTGAATCTTTGACGATTTCACGAACAGTTACTTCACCACCAAGTGGTTTTGCGCCTTCACTTACAACGATAATTGTAAATTCGCGTCCAAAAGCATCGCGTTCGCGAACTTTTTCAACAACTGCGTTGATATCGAAAGGAATTTCAGGTATCAAAATTACATCTGCACTTCCTGCGAGTCCACCTTCTAATGCCAACCATCCACTATGACGTCCCATTACTTCAACAACCATAACACGGTCATGAGAAAATGCTGTTGTATGGATTTTATCTAATGCATCTGTGATTGTTTCTAACGATGTATTAAATCCAAATGTCACATCGGTTGCTGGTAAGTCATTATCAATTGTTTTTGGAACCCCAACAACTGGTAGTCCTTTACGATAAAAATCACGAGCACTTGTTAAAGTCCCGTCACCACCGATGACAATTAATGCATCAACACCAAGATATTTCAAATTTTTCATTGCTTCATCTGATACATCTTTGTATTCAACTGTCCCGTCTTCATGATAAATAGGAAAATTAAATAGATTATCTTTATTAGATGATTTTAAAATTGTTCCCCCTTCATGCATGATTCCTGAAACTGCTTTTAATCCTAATGGACGATAAGCATTTTTATATAATCCCGAATATCCTCTTGTAAACCCAACTACTTCTACTCCATATTTCTTAACAGCAGCTTTTGTAATCCCGTTAATAACAGCATTGAGACCTGAACAGTCTCCACCACCTGTAATAATTCCTATTTTTTTTATTTTTTCCATAAGAAACCTCCTAAAATTTACCACCTTTATTATACGGTGTTTATTCTGAATAGTAAACTAATTTACTGTAATGAAAACGTTTTAATTTATAAAAAACTCATTTCTGTGTCATAATACTTTGTGGGTGAAAAAATATACTGTTTTACTTTTATGTTTTAGATTGAATTTGTTATAATAGATATGAGGTGATTATATGCTGAAGATGAAAGACATTATCAGAGAAGGACATCCAACATTAGCTTTGCGTGCTAAAGATGTTACCTTGCCATTAAATGACACAGACAAACAAACACTAAAAGACATGATGGAGTTTTTGGAAAACTCTCAAAACCCTGAATTGGCAGAAGAATATGAATTACGCCCTGGCGTAGGTCTCGCAGCACCACAAATCAATGTATCAAAACGCATGATTGCTGTTTTTGCAACCGATGAACGCGATGAGAAATTATATAAATTATTGCTAATCAATCCCAAAATCATTAGTCACAGTATTCAAAAAACGTATATCCCTGGTGGAGAAGGATGTTTAAGTGTAGATCGCGAGATTGAGGGAATTGTTCCTCGCCACAAAAAAATCACAGTTCGAACGAAATTATACTTTCCAGAGACTGATGAAGTTAGAGAAACCGAAATCAGAGTAAGTGGTTATATCGGTGTTGTTTTACAACATGAAATTGATCATTTAAATGGTGTATTATTTGTAGATCGACTTGTTGAAAATTTAGAAGGTGTAGAACCGATTGAGTTTATTAACGAAGTTGAAGAAGAAACTTTAGAAAAAGAGGAGATTTAAAAATGAAATTATTTATTGACACAGCGAATGTTGAATATATTCGTGAAATGGCTAGCTTAGGAATTATTGCTGGTGTAACAACAAATCCTACTTTAATCGCAAAAGAAGGGCGCGATTTCTTAGAAGTTATCAAAGAAATCACATCAATTGTTGATGGACCAATCAGTGGTGAAGTTATTAGTTTAGATGCTGAAGGAATGGTTAAAGAAGGAATCGAAATTAGCAAAATACATCCAAACATGGTTGTAAAAATCCCAATGACTGATCAAGGGGTTAAAGCGACAAGCGAGTTAACAAAATTGGGAATCAAAACAAATGTTACATTGGTATTCAGCGTGAATCAAGCATTGCTTGCAGCTACTGCTGGTGCAACATATGTATCTCCGTTTGTAGGGCGTTTAGAAGATACACTTCATGACGGAATCGAAGTTGTACGTGATATCCGTGAGATGTTTGATATTTATGGTTTTGAAACAGAAATCATTTCAGCATCAATTCGTTCGCCAAAACAAATGGCTGATTCAGCTCTTGTCGGAGCACATATTGCAACGGTTCCATATGATGTATTAAAAAAAGCATTCTCACATCCTTTAACAGATAAAGGAATTGCGCAATTCATAAAAGACTGGGAAAATGTATTTGGTTCAAAAAAATAAAAGACTTCAATTGAAGTCTTTTTCTTTTTGTCTACTCAGGATCAGTAATATTAAACTTATGCCACATATCTCCTAGAAAAGTGATATTTGTTTCATGTTTAAACTCTCTAAATGTGGTTTTTCTTTTTACATAATCAAGATATAACAACTTATGGTTTATGTCTTCTTCTATAAATGTATAGTTGTCAGTAGGGCTACCATGTGCCGGAATAAGCATTTTACCTTTGACTTCTGTTAAAATTCTTAATAACGCTTGTTCTTGCAAGTAAGGATCGTGTTCAGCTAAAAATGGAATAACACTGTTTTTATCATTATCAAACATAACATCATCCCCCGTAAACATAAATCGATCATCCACAGTGATAATTGTCCCACACACTGAATGCCCTTGATTTAGTGAAATATTAATATGATGATTATGAAATATCAGATCAAAATCTGAATCAATTAAAACATTCGGAGTTAAAAACTCATCATTTTCTCTTTTAAAAACTTTAAGAGTTTGAAGACCGTGAATACTCCCAATCACTTTAACATTCCCAAGTTCATATATTCCATCTGTATGATCAGGATGAAAGTGTGTACATAAAACCGCTTTGCATCGTTTACCTTCTAACTCAGGTAATAATTCTTTCATATGTTTTCGATATCCTGCATCGATAAGAAGATATTCTTCTTTCGCGTAGATTACCGTAATATTTAATCCTAGAAATTTTCCCTTATCTGGGGGAAATTGATAGACAATAATATCATTCTCAATTTGTATTTTTTTCATTTTTTTTACCTCACGGTTTTATCTTCTTTTTGCGATTTCAAAAATTAGTTTTGGAAGGATGTTGCTTCTTGCATTGTTATACCTTTTTGATTGGCCTTCAGATTTACCGATTAGTGAATCACCGTTTGCGGAATTATCTGAAACAATTAAAAGAGCTATTGCAGGTTTTTCAATCAAATCTGCCAACAAATAAAATGTACTAGTTTCCATTTCGATTAGATCCGTTCGAAATGACTTAATAAAATCTAAGTGAATATATTCTCCAACGATTGAGTCAGTGCAAAAAACAGAGTATTTTTTTAAGTCAATACCTACTCTCTTTGCCGTATCAATTGAATCATCAATAAATTGTTCATTACTTGGACTCACTTTTTGAAATGGTATGAAATCATGTATATCTTCTTGGAGGTAGGTATGCGCATACACTCCAGCTATTGAAAAGGAAGGTGTACATATTTCTCCAATTTCGATTTCTTTTTTTAATGCTCCGACTGCTCCAACAAAGATTAATTTATCAAAGTTTAAATCAGCACAAATTGTGAGATGATCAATTAAGTTGCTCGCACCAGATGATATTTGAATCCATGCAATACATAGGTCTTCAACAAATACTTCATATCCTGAAATATAAGAATGAGTAGCTGTTGTAACTACTTTGATGTTTTCATCTTTAATGATGTTTGTGGGTTTCCATCCAGGTGCTATTACTAATGCATCGTAATGTTTATCTAAAGGAAATCCAAAGACATGTAAAGCCCATTCTGGATCATTATATTTTCGTCCAACTCGAATAATGTCTTCTAATCTTTTCTTCATATCTATCTTCTCCAATCAAGTTGTAAATTATTAATATCTTCGATTTTATAAAATCCCCATTGCTCCACCAATTGCCTTTAATAATCCATAAGCGACACCACCAAATGAAACGATTCCAATGGCAACTCCTCCAAATGCCAAGCCTCCAATGGCAACTCCCCCAAGGGCTACTGCACCAAGGGAAATTCCTCCGATTGAAATAACGCCACAACTCACACCACCTATAGAAATTATACCAACGGATACATCACCAACCGCAATGATCCCTTTGGCAACACTTGCTCCATAGCGACCACCTGTATTGACATGAATAAGTGGCAACCCAAAAATCTTTTTAGTGCTTTTATATTCGTAAGGCATCCCATTAAATCCTTTATATTTAACAGCACTCGGATCTGTTAAATTTTCCATAAATTCTTCCGCTAGTTCTTGTGGAGTCCCTAATTCTTGAACAAAATCGAAATACGGATCACGGTCAAGAGCTTCTTCAATACGTGAATATAAATCTTCTTTAATTCGTTTCTTCACATCACGATATGTATTTATATTTTTTAACACTTCTTTAATATATTGTTCTTTTTTCATTGTAGTCTCCTTAATGTTTAATTATTTTTTGAATACCGAGATTGACATCTAAATAATCTTCTAACATGTCTTCAAATCGTTGCTTGCCACTCTCAGTAATTCGATAATACTTTCGCGGTTTTCCTCTTCCTGTTTGGGTCTCCCAATAACTTTCTATCCATTTTTGATCTTCCAATCTATATAATATTGGATATAGTGTCCCGTCTTTTAATTCGATGATCCCACCACTGCGACTATGAATTTCCTCAATTAAAGAATATCCATACTGATCTTGCTCAACGAGCAATTTCATGATTCCCAATTCTAAAACACCTTTATTAAATTGTTTCCTAAAGTTCGACAAATCGATACCTCCTATACTACAACTCTTTTGTTATAAGTTACTTTGTATTACAAGGTATATTGTATTACATTATTTTTTATATGTCAAATACCTTTTTATCAACTTCATTTTATATATTAAAAAAATAACGAAAATATTCCGTTATTTTTATATTATTTTTGGTGAAGGATATCGGATTCGAACCGATGACCTCATGATTAAGAGTCAGGTGCTCTACCAACTAAGCTAATCCTTCAAGTACTTAAGC
>JBFFLJ010000035.1:0-16691 GCA_041554935.1 Candidatus Izemoplasma sp. | reverse complement strand
GAAGAAGAGTTAGAACAAGCTTCTCTATATATTGATCATCATTATCCTGATGTTGAAGTAGAAGTTATAGAAGGAAATCAAGAGATTTATTCTTTCATTATCGCAGTCGAATAATTTAAAGACCTTTCGAGGTCTTTTTTTATCTTATTTAAAAAAAACATTGCTAATTAGAAATCATATCGTATTTCTTGAATAATAATCATATGAGATTTAAAATTAAAGTACAAAGACAAAGAATATTTACACAGTTTCGTAATTTCGATGTGGTGTTTCAGGCTAAGCAGAGGAGTTGGGTATTGATTATTTGTAGTAAATAAATTTGTACTATCGTTCGTAAGTATATTGATTAATTGTTTTTTATTTAATGAATTATTTATTTCCATTAGTATGTTTAATATTTAAGTATTTTCGAGTAATTGTTTTACAACTCCTCTCTTAGCTTTAAAGTATGATTAAAAGAGCAAATTTTTTGCTCTTTTTTTTGTTGCCAAGGAATACAGGGTTACTTCTCGATTATATTCAAATGATTTCCATTGATCCTAAGAAACTATTAATTATTAGCAAAAACAGGACAATACTTTGATATAATATAATAAAGATACAAATTATTAGGAGGAATCTATATGACATTAATCCCATTATCAAAAGAACAATACAAAGGATACAAACTTCAATTTCAATATACAACAGATTCTTACTTTGATGTAGAGGTAAAAGAAGACGATAATGAGATTATTTCTAAGTTCATAAAACGACCGTTCCCAAAACTACAAACAAAGCAATTCACAGATAAAATGTTTGAAGATCATTGGGAACATCCTAGTGCTTATGGATACTTCATTGAAGAACGTTTAATCGGCGTCTTAGAAGTTAGTGAAGAACGCTGGAGCAATCGTTTACGAATAACCAATATCCTTGTAGAAGAAGAATATCGTAGACAAGGGATTGGGATAAAATTGATGAATCAAGCGAAAACCATTGCCAAGACATTACAAGTTCGGGCAATTATCTTAGAAACACAAACTTGTAACACCAAAGCCATTTCTTTTTATCAAAATCAAGGGTTTGTTTTTGGAGGATTTGATCGTTCTTGTTATAGTAACAACGATATCAAAAAGAATGAAGTTCGCATCGAAATGGTATACTTCCTAAACTGAGAAGGATGTAATAATACTTCTTACGTGATATAATATGGAGTAGAGGTGGAGTATGAGCCGATTAGAAAGTATTAAAGGAATTGGACCGAAAATGAAAATAAAACTAAATCGTAATGAAATTTACGATTGTTTTGATATCATCCGTCGTTTTCCAAATCGATATGAAACCTTCAAGTTGATTTCCTTAAAAGACGCAGTAGATGGCGTTCGTGTAACGTTAGAAGGGAAAGTTACTTCAATGGCAAATGTCGCCTTTATCCGAAAAAACTTTACACGTTTAACATTCAAAATGGTGATAGAAAATCGCAATTTTACTGTTGCGATATTCAACCGCGAATATTTAAAAAACATCTTAGATGTTGGTGAGGATATCGTAATTACAGGAACAGTTGATCGTTTAAAAAACACATTTACTGCTACAACCTTAAAACTAAAGAAAAACTTCAAAAATGAGATAGAACCAATTTATGGCTTAGACGGTATTAGCGATCAACAATTTACGAAACTTGTTTCACTATCCTATGATGAGTATGGACAGTTCATAGTCGATGAGTTACCTAGCTATTTAACCGAAAAATACAAACTATTAACGTACGATCATTTATTACAAGTCGTTCATAATCCTCAAACAATCAAAGATTTACAAAAAATAGATCGCCGCATTAAATATGAAGAATTATTTAAGTTCCAATTTAAAATGCAGTATCTAAAATTGCGACAAAAAACAAGAAAAAATGCCATTAAAAAATATGATTTGCGGTTGATTAAAGATTTTATTCATTCTTTGCCGTTTGAATTGACACAAGATCAAAAAAACGCGACTAATGAAATTATAAAAGATATCAAGTCACCATATCAAATGAATCGATTATTACAAGGAGATACAGGCAGTGGTAAAACAATTGTCGCTGTTATTACTATCTTAGCAACACTAAGTAGTAATTATAGTGTTGCGATGATGGCACCAACAGAAATTCTTGCCAAACAACATTTCAATACTATTTCAAAATTACTTAAAGACTTCCAATACTCAATTGTTTATTTATCAGGAAAATTGTCAACATCTGAACGTCGTGAGCGACTTGAAATCATCCAAAACACTCCAAACTGTTTGATCATCGGAACACACGCTTTGTTTAGTGATGATGTTATCTATAACAATCTTGGATATGTAATTACCGATGAGCAACATCGCTTTGGAGTGAATCAGCGACAAAAACTTCGTGAAAAAGGCTTTAATCCTGATGTGTTATATATGAGTGCAACACCAATCCCAAGAACATTAGCCATCAGTTTATTTGGGGATATGGATATCACAACGATTAAAGAACGACCACGGAATCGCAAACAAGTTGAAACCAAATTATTTCATTCTTCCGAAATGGATATGGTCTACATGTTGATTCATGAACAACTTAAACTTGGACACCAAGTGTATGTTGTAACCCCGTTGATATTAGAAAGTGAAATGCTTGATTTAAACAATGCCCAAGAAGTATTTAGTGAATTGAGAAATCGTTATTCAGAATACAATGTTGGAATGATCCATTCCAAAATCAAACAAGAAGACAAAGAAACAATGATGGAAATGTATCAAAATAACGAAATCCATTTACTGGTTTCGACAACAGTGATTGAAGTTGGAGTAGATGTTCCAAATGCAACCTTAATGATTGTCTTAGATAGTGATCGGTTTGGACTCTCACAACTTCATCAACTTCGTGGAAGAATTGGTAGAAGCAATCAAAAAAGCTATTGCATACTAGTTTATCAAGATCAAGAAGGCTCTAAAGAACGTCTTGAAATCTTAGAACAAACAGAAGACGGGTTTAAATTAAGCGAAGAGGATTTACGTTTAAGAGGACCTGGAGAATTTTTTGGATATCGTCAAAGTGGTGACATGAAATTTCAAAAAGCAGATATTGTTGAAGACTTTCACATCTTAGAACTTTCACGTGATGATGCTTTAGAAATCTTATTGAATAAAGAAACATATAGAAGCGCAGAGTACTATCCACTATATCAATACTTAAAAAGTGAACTTAAGAAAGCAAATCTAGATTAATCCATGATATAATAAATAACTAACAGAGGTGATAACATGATTAAAATAGCAATAGACGCAATGGGGGGAGATTACGCTCCCAAAGAACAAGTAGAAGGGTGTATGTTGGCAATTAAGAATATTCCTGATATTGAACTCACTCTATATGGAGATATTCCCCAAATGAAACAATATTTAACCAATGAAACAAGAATCACTTTAGTCCAAAGTGATGGTGTGATTGGCATGGGAGAAAAAGATCCTATCAGCGCAATCAGGAGTAATCGAAACTCTTCGATGGCCCTCGCTTTATCAAGTGTTCGAAATGGTGAAAACGAAGGTATTGTATCAAGCGGTGCAACACAAGCATTGATTGCTGGCGCACATATTTTAGTGGGACGTTTAAAAGCAATGAAGCGTACTGCAATTGCGCCTTTGATTCCGAATGTAAGCAATACATCAACAATTCTTTTAGATGCGGGTGGAAACTTAGAAACCAAACCAGAATATATGTTACAACAAGCTACATTCGCAACAGTTTACGCACAAGAAGTACTTGGGATTAAGGAACCAAAAGTTGGGTTGATTAATTTAGGAACTGAGCCAGGAAAAGGTCGGCAATTAGATAAAGATGTCTTTACATTATTTTCTGCTACAAAACACTTTAAATTTGTCGGAAACGTGGAACCAAAAGAAGTTTTAGATCCACCATGTGATATCCTAATTAGTGATGGGTTTACTGCAAACATCGTGATGAAAACAGTCGAAGGTGCTGCGAAAGGATTGGGAAAAATTTTAAAACAAGAACTGACAAGAGGACTTGTTGGAAAAGTTGGATCAATTTTATTACTCAAAAACCTGAAACGATTTAAAAACAGATTAAATCCTGAGGAAATCGGTGGAGCAATGATATATGGATTACGTGGTGTTGTAGTTAAAGCACAAGGATCATCAACTGCCAAAGGTTTTGCTTCTGGAATTCGTCAGGCAGCTTTAATTTGTCGCAATGATGTTTTAAAAAAAGTAACTGCAATTATTGAAAGTGGAGAATTATCATGAATCAGTTAGAAGAATTCTTTGGGTTATCTTTTAGAAATAAAACATTACTGACAACAGCTTTAACACATTCATCATATGCCAATGAAAATCACTGTCCTAGCAATGAACGTTTGGAATTCATTGGGGATGCGGTATTAGATGTTTTAATGGGACAATATTTATATGAAAAATTTCCTGACTACCAGGAAGGGAATCTTACTAAAATTCGTGCAAAAAACGTCTGTGAAAGTGCCTTAGTTGAATATGCTAAAGCATGTGATTTAAAGAAATATTTATTGCTCGGAAACGGGGAAGAAAAATCGGGTGGTCGCAACCGAGTTGCCCTTCAAGCTGATGCTTTTGAAGCATTAATTGGGGCTGTATATATGGACAAAGGATTAGATGAAACAAGAAAGATTTTCAATAAAGTAATTATACCAATTGTCGAAGACGAATCAGAAGATAATTTTGTCGACTTTAAGTCTTATTTGCAAGAACTGGTGCAATCTGATAAGCGTTCACTTGAATACAAAATCATCTCTGAAAAAGGTCCTTCTCATCAAAAAACCTTCCAAACAAGAGTCTACATGGATGATATTTTGATGGGGGAAGGAACTGGCAAAAGTAAAAAGGATGCAGAACAAAACGCAGCCGAAATGGCACTTAAAAAACTAGCAGTAAGGTCAATGAAATTTTAAAAGATTATTTGCGAAAATAATCTTTTTTTCTGAACTTTTTGTGATATAATATATTTCCAAGTGAGGTGAGAGGATGGAGATTCAACAGTTAAAAAAGATGATTGATAAAAACATTATTGACTTCTCAGAACTATTATTAGATAACTACCATGAGATTGGTCTTGATGAAATTGATACAATCATTCTAATTAAATTGCATCGACTTTTAAAAAAGAACATATCTTTTATCAGTCCGAAAAAATTATCGGAAACATTATCTATTTCTGCGGCAACAACATCCAAACACCTGAATTCATTAATTGATCGTGATTTTATCCGTATGGCTTTGGTAAAAGGTGAAAATGGTAAGGAAAAAGAAACATATAGTCTAGATAAAATCTATGAGAAGTTTGTTGATATAGAGGAACAACATCCAGAACAATCTAATACTGCGGAAAAAGAAATTGTCGAGTTATTCGAAGACGAATTCAAACGTCCGTTAAGCGTCTTAGAAATTCAGACTATCATTAAGTGGCTGCAGGATGATCACTATACTTTTGATCAAATCAAAGACGCCTTATTTCAAGCAATTCAGACCCGCAAATTAGCAATCAAGTATATTGATGGGATTCTTTTAAAAACCCAAGAGGAACCAAAAAAAGTCTACAAGAAGACTAACCTAATGCGAGACTTACATAAACTATGGGAAAAATAGATACAATCCTAAATGTCTTGCAAGAAATGTATCCAAATGCGGAATGTGAACTAAATCATACCAATGGTTTTGAGTTATTAGTTGCTGTCATGTTAAGTGCGCAAACAACGGATAAATCTGTCAACTTATTGACAGATAAACTATTCATTAAATACCGTTCTCCACAAGATTTTGCTAGTGTAAACTTAGAAGATTTAGAAGAGGATTTGAGAAGAATTGGGCTCTACAAAAATAAAGCTAAGAATATTAAAAAGATGAGCCAAATTCTAATTGATTCTTTTGCTGGACAAGTCCCAAAAAGCCAAGAAGAATTAGAATCACTGCCTGGAGTTGGCCGCAAAACAGCAAACGTTGTTCTAAGTGTATGGTATGACATTCCAAGAATTGCTGTAGATACCCATGTTGAACGCGTTTCAAAACGATTAAAACTGGCCTACATAAAAGATTCAGTTCTAAAAGTCGAGGAAAAGTTAATGCGCAAGATTCCAAAGAATAAATGGAGTGATACACATCATAAGATGATTTTCTTTGGTAGATATCACTGTACAGCGAGAAATCCTCATTGTGAAACTTGCCGACTTCAATCTCTCTGCCGCTACCCAAATATTTAAATAGATGACTTTGTCATCTTTTTTTTCGGGAATATTATGGCTTATGGTATAATGTAATAAACGAAAGATGGGTGAGAGAATGGCAAAAACAATCAAAGAGAATATGTTAATTCCATATATTGTCATTGTATTTATTGGATTGGCATTTGTCCTGCAAGACGCACCAGGAGTTTTTCTTGGACTTTGGCGAATTCAAACAAATAATAGTGTCCTAATCTCAGATTATATCTTAATTGGTGGAATCGGTGCAGCATTCCTAAATTCAGGGATTCTAATGTTAGGAAGTTATGGAATTGTTCGCTTAATAAAATTAGATGTTACTGGACCAATTTTCGCAGGGATATTAACAATTGGGGGGTTTGCATTTTTTGGCAAAAACATCATCAATGTTTCGATCATCTACTTGGGAGTCTACCTCTATGCAAAATACCAAAAGATTTCATTAAAAAGTGTAATTGTAATATTCTTATTTTCGACTGGTATTGCCCCGATTTCAAGTGTGATTATCTTTGGTCTTGGACTTCCTTATCTATATAGTATCCCAATTGGTATTTTTGTTGGGACTTTATCAGGCTTTGTTATTGTCCCTCTGGCATCACATGTGATTTCATTTCACAAAGGTTTTGATTTGTATAATGTTGGCTTTGCCGGTGGAATATTAGTCTTGATGGTCTTTGGAATCATAAATCTGGCGGGATTAACATATACCAATGAATTTCAAATATCAACAAACTATCATTGGATATTAACAAGTGTATTGATTGTGATTTGCTTTGCATTTATAACAATAGGTTATTTGATAAATGGTAAAAATATTAAAAATTATAATGATATCTTGTCTCGTTCCGGTCGGGCAATTACTGATTTTACGAGGAGAAATCATCAAGGAATCGCAATGTTTAATATTGGATTGACGGGATTGCTTGTCATCACCCTTGTGCTAGTTTTAGGAATCCAAATAAGTGGGCCAGTGGTTGGAGCATTAATGACTGTCATCGGATTCTCAGCATTCGGGAAACATATCAAAAATGTGTTTCCAAGTATGGCTGGAGTATTAATTGCAATTTATGTCTTTCAGTTAGACATTCAAAATGTTATGATAGTCTTAGCGTTAATTTTTTCAACAGCTTTAGCTCCATTAAGTGGGGAACACGGTATCTTGATTGGTGTCATGGCCGGATTTCTTCACGTTCCACTTGTTCTTAACCTAGGTTCTGAACATGGCGGATTACTATTATACAGCAATGGATTTGCTGCAGCATTCACGGCAGTAATTGTTAACGCAGCTATTCAAACATTTGAAAGGAGAAATCAAAAATGGCGCTTCACGAAATTGTAAAAAATGTAAAAATCATTGATGAAATGATGATTTACTTAATTGATAAAGGAAATAACGAAATTGACATGAGCTTTTCAATCGAAGAAGATCAAACAGTTATTATTTTCACAATTGTCGATCCAACTCCAGAAATTCTGGATTGTCTTAATACAGACATTTATGCTGAACGAGATTTAGAATTAGAAGAATACGCTTGGGAATTAATGGGGGAAGACGACTATTCTTGTGAACTCCAACAATTAGGAATGATGATTGATTCCATGGAATTAGTGGAATTTGAAAACAGACTACGTATAATATTAACAAGAAAAAACAAGTAGTTAGCCAAAAAGAGACAAATCTGTCTCTTTTTTATTGTTCAAAAACAGGACAAACTTGTCTTTTTATACTACCAATTATGAATGCTTTTGCTACATTAGGTGTGGATATGTGTAAATAAAATTACAAGTTGTAAATAAAATGCAATTTTTCAACATTTTAATGGACTAAATTTGTCCCTTTTCCGTTATTATATTTAAGAAGGGGGATGCATATGGGCATTGTTAGTTTGAAAAATAAGATTAGAAAACGAATTACACAAGATACATTTAAAACAGATTATAGTGAAATTGGGACATTTATCAAAGAACAAAGAAAGAAGAGGCAGTTAACGCAAGATGTTATTTCATATGGGATATGTAGTATCTCTTATTTGTCTAAAATTGAAAACAACCAAATTGTTCCAAATGAATTTTTTGTAAGGGAGATTATGGAACGCTTGGAAGTTAGTGAGGAATTTCTCGTTAAGAATCTTGAGGACCGTCATTTTCTCGAATTGATGATTCATCACTATTTTTTCGAAGACTGGAATTTGTTGAAAGAAGTTTATGATGAAATCAAAGCAATCGAGCATAATTTGATTATCAATATTGCGAAATTCGGATATAAAATAGTCTCGAAAGAACCGATTACATATAAAGAATTGATGTTGTTAGAAAATTTGGTAATGAATATGGATGACTATGAGTTAAAAAGCTATCTACTATTCTCGGCATTATACTTCATTCGAGAATCTGATTACAAGACTGCTTTAGAAATCTTGAAATTATCTGAAGATATATCGTTTAGTAACGATTATATTGACGCATTGTTACAAGAACAAATATATTACGTAAAACAACGACTATTAAAGAAGAATTGTTCGCAATATCATTTTGATGAAGCACAACGATTGTTCAATAAATATCACAATCCGAAACGATTTATGTTTTTAATCTTAAACAAGATTGGATTTATTATCTCTGAAAATCCAATCTACGCGTTATCATTACTGCATACAATAAAGATAGAATACCTAAACAAGGAACACGTTGATCATTATTATTATCTCAAAGCATTAACGCATAAGGCTTTGTTACAAAACAATGAAGCAATTTTGATGCTCAGCAATATTCCCAATGATTCAAATCATGGTATCAAAAAACTTGTCTTACTTTATGAACTATGTCTTTGTGAGAATGATCTTGTCATGATTGAAGAGATTCAAGGGTTAATTGAAAATATTCCCAAAGATAAAATGACAAAAGAAGAACAAGTACAGTATCATTTTCTACAACAAGCAAACACAGAACAGAAAAAGGAATTTTTAAGAGATATTGCGATACCTTTGGCGATTCGAGTAGATAATTTTCATTTATTAAAATTGTATACAAATCATGTAATGGATATTTGTATAGAACATTCAAGGTATAAAGAAGCAACACAGCATTACAAAAAATATCAGAAAGAATTACAACGCATTGAAAAAATATTTTTATGAGTTTAAATCCTTGTAACAAGTCACATTTTCTCATATAATTGTTAAGAACGGATGTGACATAATGCAAAATAAAAATACGGAGTTACTTGGAAAAACCGATGTAAAAAAGGCGTTAATCGTTCTCGCTATACCAGCAACAATTGGTATGCTTGTTAATGCTTTTTATAACTTAGTTGACAGCTTATTTGTTGGTTGGGGTGCAGGTGAAATTGCAATAGGTGGATTAACTTTGGCAATACCTATTCAATTAATCGTAATGGCTGTTGCCTTGATGATTGGGATAGGTAGTGCTAGCGTCTTTAGTCGTGCATATGGTCGCAACGATCAAGATACCATGCATAGCACAGTAAATACTGCTCTACGTTTCGGTGTTATTGTGGCCATAATCATTAGTGTTCTAGGCTGGCTTTTTATTGATCAAATTTTAGCATTCTTTGATGCAACTCCAGATAACATTGGGTTTGCAAAAGATTACTTATCTGTTATTTTTATTGGGGTAACCTTTCAAACAGTTTCCATGATCTTGAATAATTTAACGCGTGCAGAAGGTCGTGCTAAAGTTGCAATGTCTGCGATGATTATTGGAACGGGATTAAATATTATTTTAGATCCAATCTTTATTTTTGATTGGGGATTTGGCTTAGGAGTAAAAGGAGCAGCAATTGCAACTGTTATCTCACAATTCTCCAGTTTCTCTTTTATCCTATATAAAGCATTTGATAAAAATTCAGTGTTAACAATTACCTTTGAGAGCATCTTTAAAATGGATAAAGGAGCGCTACTTGATATTATTAAAATCGGATTACCAACATTTGTTCGAAATGGTGTGGGAGCAATTCTATCGATTATCATTATAAAAATGATTGCAACCTATGCATTTGAAACTGATAGAAGCACCTATATTGCTATCTACGGTGTCATTCAAAGAGTGACAATGTTTATCTTTATGCCGGGATTTGGACTGGTTCAAGGTTTAATGCCACTAGCTGGATATAATTATGGTGCGAAGAACTACCAAAGATTAAAAGATCTTGTTGTGTTTGCAACAAAAATATTAACCGTATACTTTATCGGTGGGTTTCTATTCGTGCAATTGGGAGCAACGTTTATATTTCGTGCATTCAGTAACACAGATAATATCTTCTTTATCGAAACTGGGGCAGCAATTTTCCGAATCATTACAATTGGGATGGTGTTAACGTCATATCAAATCATTGCTGGCTCTATTTATCAATCATTTGGTTATGCAGTACGTGCTTTCTTAATAAGTTTAAGTCGCCAATTTATCTTATTTATTCCTTTTGCATTTATTTTAACATCGCTATTAGGATTAACAGGATTATGGTATACATTCGCCATATCTGATATTTTAAGTGGAATCTTAGGATTAGTGATGGTGTTGTACGAAATTAAAGTATTACAAAAATTAACTTTAATAAAAAAAGACTCGTAGATACTACTACCTGTCAAGAAGACATTGTAAATAAAAACTTAATATAGTAATGCGAAATTGATAGGTGAAAGCCAATTGAGGCCTTTCTGAATACGTCCAGTGTTATACCACTGGATGTATTTTTTTATTTCTTTATGTGCTTGTTTCCTAGTGAGGTTTCCTAACGGATAAAGATGTTCTTGCTTTAGTTGGGAAAACCAATTCTCAATAGGTGAGTTCTCCCAACACGCTCCTTTTCGAGACATGCTTCTTGTATACCCTTTCTGTTTCAGTAGTTCAATGTACTCGTTACTAAAGTATTGAGAGCCCTGATCAGAATGGATGATTCCTTGTCCATTTGGAATTTTTTGTATTGATTTAATTACGAGATCGACATCATTTGAATTTGACATCGAATATGCTATAATTTGATTGTTAAAGAGATCTTTAACTGCGGATAGATGTAACCATCCATCCGTACATTCTATATAACTTACGTCAGTTGAAAGCTTGTGGTGAGGTCTCACTGATGTAAAGTTATTGTCGAGAAGATTGGGTGCCATATTCACATGGTTCCCTTTTTTCTGCTCTTTTCGGTTAGCGTTTTTTCTTCGTACTCTAGCTACACATGATAATCCTAGTATTCGTAAGTATCGTCGTACTTTTTTGTGATTGAATATAATTCCCAAGTGCTGCCTAATCTCTTCTGTAAGACGTTCTACTCCATATTTTTGGTCTACTCTAAAATGCTCTCCTGAAATGATGTTTGCTTCATCAATCTTGAAATTATTGGCGATTGGTTTCCCCTTATCTACCCATTTATAATAGGCTTGTCGATGAATGTCTAAGGCGTTACACATATACGTGATGGGGTATTCATCACGTAATCGATCAATGATTTGATACTTCTCTATTCTTGTCGCTTGGAACGGATTTCCTTCAGAAGAGCGAAAGACTTTTTTAGAAATTCATACTCGATTTCTTTTTGGTTTGTTGTTTTGTTGGTTTCTCGAAAATCAATATTCAATGTACCTGCTTTGTATCGCTCAACCCATTGATATACTGTTCCCCTTAAGACACCATGTTCACGCTCTATTTGAGTGTATGCTTTCTTGTGTATTACTCTTTCTTCTACGATGAATCTCTTGAATTCATCTGAATGCTTTCCCATATAAAAATACCTCCAAATTTTAGACTTGATATGTTTTATTTTATCATGTCTCCTTTAGAGGTATTATAATCTAAGAGTCTTTTTTAGTACATTTTTACAATTTTGTTTGCAAGGCCTAAGTAGTTTATACCAATTTCTTCATCAGCTGCAAAAACACTTAAATGATCTTTAGGTTGGCCAATTGGAATTGTTGCTAGAACTTCAGTTTGAAGTTTGTGTGCAACGATTTCCCCACCACCTTCACCAAAGATTTTAACATCTTCACCTTTGTGTGAGAAGTAACTCATATTTTCAATAACACCAAGTAATTCATGTTTTAATTCTTCTGCTGCGAAACCTGCTTTAACAGCAATATGTGAAGCACTTGGATGTGGAGTTGTTACAATTAACATTTTACATTCAGGAATTAAAGCTTGAATATCCATTGCAACATCACCAGTACCTGGAGGTAAGTCGACAAGAACATATTCAATATCATCGCTCCAAACAACATCGTAGAAGAAGTGATTTAACATTTTTCCAAGCATTGGTCCACGCCACATCAATGGTTTATCAGGTGCTAAGAAAAACTCAGTTGAAATCAATTCAATACCATCTTTGTTAAATGGAATAATCTTTTCATCATTTGTTCCTTTTGGAACTGTGATTGGCATATCCAAAATAGTTGGAATGCTACTACCATAAATATCGGCATCCATAATTGCAATGCGTTTTCCAATTCTTTGTAATGCATAAGCTAAGTTCACAGTAACCGTCGATTTTCCAACGCCACCTTTTCCAGAAGCAACACCAATATATTTAATTTTTCGCTCAAGGATTGTTCCTGATTTTTTCAATAATTCAAATTCCGATTTTAACCCAGTGAAACCTAAATCTAATTTAATCAATTTTGCCAAAGTTCTTGTGATATCACGTTTGTAAACATCATCGATTTTTTCTAACGCAATAATCAATGTAACAACACCTTTTTCTTCATCGATATCAAGATGTTTTAAACCTTTTGTTTCTTTTAACGTTTTTTCACATGATGGATCTACTAAATCCAACACATAATCACGTACTTGCTCTTTTGTATACATTTTATCACCCATTATTATTATATAGAAATCATCTATAAAATCAATTAAAATGCAAAAAAATTACCGGTTCAAACTCTTGTTTATGAATATCGGTATCACTGACAAGCGAATACACTTTACTTGCTTGTAATTCTTGAACCAAATAAGGATGCTTTTTACCTTTAATTTTCGTTATTAAGGGAATTGTTACGTTTTTCTTTATGATGTTTAAATACTCTTTTCCGGTATCATTCATCCCTAAAATACGAAGATATGGAATATCAAATGAATCTAACATAGAAGCTTTCGTATTACATAAGATATGGATGAGAGCTCGTTTGATATGAGAATTGGTGTAACGCCTCGTTAATAATAATTCAATCAGTTCATCGACAGATTGAAATTCTGTCATTTTTAATATTCTGTTTTCCAAACCTTCACTGATATGTGAAATATCGTGTAACTCTTCTTTGCTGCTTCGATTAATAATATATTTCAGTTGTTCTGTAAAATCATTAAGCGTCACAATTTTTCGATTCATTAATAAATCGTAAACAGAAGATGGAACATAGTTTTTGATATCTTGTTTATCTTCAAGTAGTTTCCGAATTGACGAAGCACTTTGAATTGTTGTAGAGGTATCAAGTTCTCCGTAATAATCACTATTGATACGCTTGATTGTAAACATATCGATAGGTGGTGAAACAAGTCTTGCAGCTTTAATGTATTGAATTCCAAGAATATTATTAGGGGCATCATAAGCAGCGGTTATATCAAAAGATTTCATCGCAAGATCGTTCGCAGTTGGATAACTATTTCCTTCATTCATAAATTGTCTTACCAGTAAGTTGTATGAGTCTCTTTCCTGAATATCACAAATTGTTTCAAGGGCTTTTATATCCCCTGACTCACTTCCGAAATACACTTCCGAAACTCCTAAATGGTGTAAAATATGAATTGTGGTTTTACTAAAGATATCCGCACCTTGCACAGAAAAAACAAACGGCAATTCCACAACCAAATCAACATGGTTAGACAGTGCCATTTTTGTTCTTGTGAATTTATCAATCATTGCGGGTTCACCGCGTTGCGTGAAATTTCCACTCATAACTGCGATCAACACATCACAATGAGATAATCTTCTTGTTTCTTCAATATGATGAAGATGTCCAAAATGAAGTGGATTGTATTCAACGATTATTCCAACTGCTTTCATATTATCACCACGTTTATTATACCTTATATTTGACTTTTTTTCATAATAAAAGTATAATTTAAACGCTTGGAGGTGGTTTGATGAAATGGACCATTCATGAATTAATGAAATTAGAAAATGTTGATAATACATTCGAAGAAACATTAGATTTTACAGATTATCTTGAAAACACCGATATTATAGGGATAAGTCCTGTTAAAGTTCGAGGTGATTTTGAAATTTATGATCAGAATGAATTTGTTTTTTACATGGATATTGATTGTACTCTTATTTTGGCTTGTGCTATTACATTAGATGATGTCGAATACCCCATCCACCTTACTGTAGAGGAAACCTTCTCGATTACCCCAAACAAGGATTTTCATTCAATTGAGGGAATAACTATTGACTTATTACCGATAATATGGTCTAATATAATATTGGAAAAGCCAATGCGTGTTGTTCGCGAAAATGCGTATGAAGATTTTGCTGAAGACTTGATTGAAATCGATGAAGATGAGGATCAAATTAACGAAGCTTTTCTGAATTTAAAAGACTTCAAGAATTAAGGAGATGACACAATGGCAGTACCATTTAGAAGAACTTCTAAAACTGCAAAACGTAAACGTCGTACTCACTTCAAACTAAGTGTTCCAGGAATGGTTGTTTGTCCAAATTGTGGAGAAATGAAATTATCTCACCGTGTTTGTAAAAGTTGTGGTAGTTACAACGGACGTACAGTAGTTGTAGAAAAAGAAGAGACAGAATAATTGTCTTGAAAAGAAAACGCTGAAACCAGCGTTTTTCTTTTACAAAAATTCGATGATATGATATTATTTTCATGCAAAGGGTGATTTCTATGTATCAACACATTTCCGTGTTATTAAACGAAGCAATTTCATACTTGAATATTAAACCAGATGGAATTTATGTCGACTGTACCTTAGGTGGTGGTGGACATTCTTTTGAAATCCTAAAACGATTAGAAACGGGTCATCTATATTGTTTTGATCAAGATGATTACGCAATTGCAAAGGCATCAGAGAAACTAGACTCACTCCATAAAAATTACACAATCATCAAAGCAAACTTTAAAGATATCAAATCCAAATTAGAAAATCTCGGTGTTACAAAAATTGATGGAGTCTTATATGATTTAGGAGTTTCTAGTTTTCAATTTGATATTCCTGATCGAGGGTTTAGTTATAACTATGATGCTCCATTAGATATGCGTATGAATCAGCAACAAGAATTGACAGCTGAATTTATTGTCAATGAGTATTCATTTCACGATATCATGAATCTACTATATCGTTACGCCGAAGAACCGAATGCCAAATATATCGCCCGCAAAATTGAAGAAGTTCGTGCTACTAAACGCATTAAAACAACGTTTGAACTTGTGGACATCATAAAATCCGCATTACCACAAAAGGTCTTAAGTAAAAAAGGCCATCCTGCTAAAAAAACGTTTCAAGCATTACGCATTGCGGTAAATGATGAATTGCGTGTATTTGAAGATTCGCTTAACGATGCGCTTGATCTATTGAATCCAGGAGGACGTGCTGTGGTAATTACCTTCCATTCATTGGAAGATCGTATTGCGAAAACAATTATGAAAGAACGAACATCAATTGAAGTGCCTAAACATATTCCAGTGATGCCAAATATCAAACCAGAGTATCTTCTTTTACATAAAAAAGTAATCCTCCCAAGCGAAGAAGAACTTGCGAATAATAATCGAGCTCACAGCGCAAAGTTGCGCGCTATTCAAAAATTGTAGAAAAAACAAGTAGTTAATTATTGACTTGATTTTTACTTTGTGATAATATATCTATGCTGACAAATTACGCAGGTGTAGTTTAATGGTAGAACCTCAGCCTTCCAAGCTGATTGTGAGGGTTCGATTCCCTTCACCTGCTCCATGTTGTAATTAAAAGTCTATTTCCAAGTGAAATAGACTTTTTTTTGTAATACTACAATGTTGATTTATTTCATAAAATAAATCCTTATTTATGTAAATACCACTCTATATTGAATGTCACATTAAAATACTTATTACTCATTTATAATCAAAAAGTAATTAAACATGATTCTGTTCTCTTAATAACTTAATTGAAAAGGGATTCATGAGATATTTTGATTTTTGCAGGTTAGCAGGAGTACTATTATCCGGCAAAATAAAAGGAAAGGTATCTAAGGAGAACTATGAATTTCATATTATAAGGAAATAATGAAATTTAAAAAATTGAATTTATTTGATTAATTTTACAAAAAATGCAATAAAAATAACTTTTGAAACATTAGTATAGTGAAAAACAAAAATTGAAAGGATGAATTATATGAAAAAATTATTAAGTTTAGGTTTGATACTAGTAGTTGCTCTAGTATTAAGTGGATGTACACAATCATTAACAGTTGCGGCATCAACAATCGCAATTGATGTCAACCCAAGT
>JBFFLJ010000034.1:0-18355 GCA_041554935.1 Candidatus Izemoplasma sp. | reverse complement strand
GATACATTTGAGAAAGCATTTTATCTAAAACATAAAAAGTATTTAAGCATCACCGAAGATGTTGATCTGAATTATGTATACAGTGAAAAGTTTGGATATTTAAAACTAGAAAAAAATGATGTCATGTTTGGTGGTGAAGGTAAGATTTACCGCACATATGAAAATCTTCTTGTCAAAGTTTATTCAGAAGAAGAGCGTCGTTACGAACTAGTTAAAAAAATTCAAAGAATGATTGACCTTGATTTGCGTAACAAGTTCATTGTTTGGCCGAAGGATATCGTGTATAATAATAATGAGTTTATCGGGTATGCAATGGAGGAAATCAAAGACGCACAAGGCTTAGATATGTATCGTATTTACTCATTTCTAAATCTTAGTTATACCGAGCGTTTTCAAATCTGTATTGATTTATTAAAACGCACACAGTACTTACACGATAAAGGAATTCTCATTGGTGACTTAAAATTTGACAACATTATGTTGACAAGAAAAACCAAGGAACTCTATATCATCGATAGTGCTAGTTTCCAAATTGAAGATTATAGTTGTGCTGTGTTCAATGCCGATTATACTCATGAAAACTTAAAAGGGAAGAACTTACGAGAAGTACTAAGAACAATCGAAGAAGAATTTTTCCCAATCAATAAAATCCTCTTTGAAGTATTAATGGGAAAAGGTCCATTTTATGACTTCAAAACTGGAGAGGTAGGAAGCGACGTTGAACGACAATTTCACTTCCCACTCGAAGTAACAGACAATATTACAAACAGAAACAATCCATTATTCTTTTGGTCACACGCTGATGAGCGTTTGCGACATGTGTTTTATAACTACTTTGTCAACAACATCATTACCGAAGTTCCAGAATGGATTGATTTATTAGAAGATATATTATATAAGGGGGCAAAATAATGTCAAGCATTGATTTATTCGGAGACTTTAAACCAGTCCAAATTAACAGCTCTATGAAATTTCCACTTGTCTTAGTATTAGATGTAAGTGGATCAATGACACAACGTACACCATATGGTAAAAAAACAAAAATAGCGGAATTAAATGAAAAAGTTAAAATGCTGCTAGAATATGTTAAGGCAGATCCAAAAGCATCTCAAATTACTGATCTTGCGATCGTTACATTTGGTGGAGAAGTCGCAGTTCAAGCACAATTTGACTCAGTCGTAAATATTAACTTCACACCACTTCGTGCCTATTCCTCAACACCAATGGGAAGCGCGATTAACGTCGCATTAGATTTAATTCAACGCCGCAAACAGTATTACTTAGAAAACGGAATTGAATTTTATCGTCCACGTATTTTCTTAATGAGTGATGGGGCAGCGACAGATGCATACGCAGCAGCAGCGAAACGCTGCAGTGAAATGGTTGATAGCCGTGCTGTGAAAATGTATCCAATCTGGATTGGTGAAGGAGAATATGACTACATCCTAAAAGAGTTTTCTCCAGAGTTAGAACCTAAAACAATCAAATCAGATCAAATGTATTTTGAAATGTTCCGCAGTTTAAGCGGTTCTACTTCAAATCCTGATGATGATCCATTCGATCGTTGGTTCAAAGACGAGTTTTAAAAAATACTGATAAAGGAGTGGTGTTATGGCAGAACGTAAAGTTGTCTTTCAAGGGACCAGTGATGATGTCATTTGGAAAAGCCCAATTACCGAACTAGCACCCGATGCGAGAATTTATTCTCACAAAGATTGTGATATTCTATTTATGCGACAAGGAGCATTACTTGGCGCCTTTTCCGATAATTTAGAATACAATGTTGTCAATGAAGGAAGTCGCCTTTTGAATCGCTTATTCAATGGCAACAAAGGAATCACAGATTGTGCCGTTTACTACATCAATAAAAGCAAACACGTTCAAGTCAAATGGGGAACACCACATCGTATTGATGTTCATGACAAAGGATTTAATATGTACACCACAGTCGGTGCACATGGAACCTATAGCTTTACCATCATCAATCCTCTCAAACTATTTTCAAAAATGAAAATCTTTGAAGAATCACTAACAAAAGATATGATTAATCAATTCTTCCATGAAGAAATTTCGATGCATCTACGTCAAATCATCACCAAAGCCTTTAGTGAAAACGAAAAAGGACTTCGTGATATTGCTGAAATTACAACCAGAGAAATTGGAATATCTTATATCATCAAACAACAACTAACACCAATCTTTAATAACTATGGTGTGCAACTAGAAAAATTTGTCATATCAAAAATTGATTACGATCGAGAATTCCTAGAACGAATCCGGGAAATTAGAGAATCCGCAGTCTTTAATCAGTATCAAGAAGAAAATGACTTATTAAAGAAACCCGCGGAATCAAACCATATCATCTGTGATGCATGTGGACGAAAAAATCCCAAAGACGCCAAATATTGTTTGAACTGTGGAAGTGAAATATCACATACAAAAGAATGTCCAAGTTGTCACAAAGAACTACCAAAAGATGCTGTGTTCTGTTATCACTGTGGTGATAAAGTGAAGGAGGAATAAAGATGGCTTTATTTCGAAAAAGCAAAGATGAACAACGACTCCAATACATCGCCTTCTTAAGAAAACTTGCTTCACAAGCTGAATTGATTGTCAAATATGCAGAAGGCACAGACAGCCAAGAAGCACTAACCACATTAACAGAAGAAATCAAATATTTCATTCCAATTGAAACAACAAGTATCAAACAAATTGATCATAAAATTGCAAATGTACTTGGTGATTTAAAAATCTTAACATATACAAACCGCGATCCATATCGCATCCAAAATAAAATAGAAGAGTTGGAATCGCTCATCAATGAGCGAAACACCAAAATTTAAGGGGGAGAACTCATGGGTTTATTTAAACGCAATCCGTTAAAAAACATCAAGCGTGAAGAGGTTGTTGATGCGATTGTAGAATTAGAAAAAAAGAAAGACGAACTCCAAGATGATGTCTTTATCAAAGAAAAACAAATTACACAAAAATTACATCGTGGTAAAAAATCAAATTCATTAAGCGAGAAAAAAATGCTCGCAAATGAAATTTTAATGCTACAAAGACAAGTTAAAGCATCCCAAAAAAGAATTCATTTCATCGATAAAAAAGTCTATGTTACAGAACAAGTGAAACTTGCTATAGATGACATGGAATTCGCAAACTACAACAGAAAATCAACATTATCAAAAATGTTCAAAAGCAATACCCAACTAGAAAAATTCTTAACGAATGTCGTAGACGCTAAATCAATGGCAGATAATGAACTGTTAGAACAAATTGATTTGGTTGATGGTATCATGAATACCTATATGGAAGAAGACAACCTATATGGTGATACTCAAGAAGTTAACAACATCTTAAGTATGATGGAAGACGATGTTGAAGAAGAAGTTAGCTACGAAAAAGAAGCACCTTCACAAGAATTCAACTTAGAACCTGAAGATCCATTTAGGGAGGAATAAGGAATGTTTGAAAAACAAAAAAGACAAAAAGAATTAAAGAAAAAAATCTTGTTTAACAAAACATTATCCAATATGCGTAAATATGTAAACAACTTAGAAAACCAAAAAAACCATTATGTAACAATGGCAAAGGAAGCACACCTAAATGGTTCAATGGAACAATACAATTTAGCAATCAATGGATTAAAAATGGCTTTAGCTTATCAAAAGAAAGCCAAAGAAATGTTACTAAACTTTGAACTCACAATGCAACTTCGTGATTTATCACAAGTGACTGGTGAATTTTTAACTGGTATGGTTAAATTATCAGCTGACATGTCAAAGATTATTGATAAACAAGATTATGCAAAAGTATCAGAAAGCTTTGAAAAAGCGATGGGTAAAGTCGAAGAACAAAACATGCAAATTGAGAACTTCTTGGACTCAACCGAAGTTTCTTTTGAAAATATCGCCGCTGATCCTTCGAACGTAAGTGATGAAGAAATCAAAGGTTTAATTGACTTTGAAGCAAAAGAAGAAGTTAAAAGCAAAGATAACGAAATTGACAGTAAAATCGAAGAAATCGAGAAAATCTTATCTGAATTATAACAATCAGGTAAGGGGGGGATCACATGAGCTTAGAACAAAATTTCTTATATGATAACTTTAAAAAGTACCAACAACAAGGTGTTCAAGCCTTAAAAGAGAACAACAATGCTGATGCTAAAAAATATCTACTAAAAGCGGCAGAAGCATTATTTAAACTTGCCAAAAATAACACTGGATCACTTAAAAAACAATGGGAAGAAAGTGCCAATAGTATTTATGAAAAAGCATTGGCAATTGAAGTGGATGGAGTAAGTCATTCTTCTTCAAAAAAAGGTACTGCTCCGCGAAAACGTGCGAAAAATAATCCTGATGATACAACTAATAACTTTGTACCAATGGCTTCAAGACCCGACATTACATTTAGTGATGTTATTGGGTTAGAAAACGTCAAAGATTATATTCGCAATAACGTTATAAAACCTTTTGAGAATCCCGAAATTTATAAAATATTCCGTAAAGAAGCTGGCGGTGGAGCATTACTATATGGTCCTCCAGGTACAGGGAAAACAATGATTGCCAAAGCCATCGCCAATGAAGTTGGCGCTGCCTTTTACTCTGTCAAAGCATCAGACATCATGAGTAAATGGGTTGGCGAATCAGAACAAAACGTTAAAAATTTATTTGAAGCAGTTCGTTCCCATGATGTTACAGTTTTATTTATTGATGAAATAGAGTCGATTACGACAAGACGCGGTTCTCATAATTCAAGTGTACTAGATCGAGTTGTCAGTGAATTTTTAGCACAACTTGATGGATTTAATGAAGAAAGTGATAACGTTACAATGTTATTGGCTGCTACAAATGTTCCCTCAAAAATTGACGAAGCAATTATGCGCCCAGGTCGTTTTGATCGTTTGATATATATTCCACTTCCTGAACTAGAAGCACGTATCGCAATCTTAAATAAAGTACTACATAATGTTCCGAAAGAAGACGATTTAGATCTTAATATGATTGGTGAAATTACCGAAGGATTTAGTGGTGCAGATTTAAAAGGACTTGTGGAAGAAACAAAGTCATATGCCATCAATCGTACACTTGATACTGGTGATGTTAGCATGATATCCAATCAAGATTTCTTAACTGCGATGGAAGGTCGTACACCTTCAACGACACAATCATTAATGAAAGAATATCAAAAGTTTAAAGATAACAGACAATTCAAAAAATAAGGGAGGTATCACAATGGAGAAAAAAATATGTGAATGTTGTGGTGCATACCTAACCGATTTAAACACCAAATGGGTTTGTGAACACTGCCTCACTGAATATAAAAAATCATTCGTTGAATCTGATGAAGTTCAACGTCTTTTGAATGTCGCAAATAAAACAAGAATGGCCAATAAATTTATTGATGCCAAAAATGAATATACAAACATTATTCAAAAATTCCCTGAAGCGACAGATGCTTATTGGGGACGCTTATTAAGTGAACTTGGGATTGAATATGTGAAAAGTGATAATGATATTTACTATCCATCTTGTCACCGCTTAACATTTAGTAATATTTTAAAAGAGGAAGACTATTTAAAAACAATCGAACTTGCCGATGAGGAAAGTAAAGTTTGGTATCAAGAAAAAGCCGAACAAATTGAAAACATTCGCAAAGAATTAATCAATCTTACAAAAAACTTTGATCCATTTGATATCTTTATTTCATATAAAGAAAACGATGAATTTGGTAATGTTACAAAAGACTCACAATATGTGACAGATCTTTATTATCGTCTAACCGAAATGGGATACAAAGTGTTTTTAAGTCGAATCACATTAGGACAAATAGCCGGGAGTAAATATGAACCATATATCTATTCTGCAATTTCAACAGCACAAGTGATGATAGCTTTTAGTTCTCATAAAAATTACCTAGAAGCTACCTGGGTTAAAAATGAGTGGAGCCGTTACTTAGAACTGATTAAAATTGGTCAAAAGAAACAAGGATCATTAATCCCTGTTTATTTTCAGATGGACCCATATGATCTACCAATGGAATTTGACGGTATTCAAGGCTTGGACTTTGCCAACATTGAAATCCTTAAAAAACTAGAAGAACAAATAACGAAAATCATAAACAAAAAAGGAAATCTTTATCAACAAACCAAATACTTTAAAAAACGCGATATATCACCGATTAAAGAATTCGCTGTAAATGCTGAAAAAATACCCCAGCTCATTCGTCGTAAACTAGGTGATAATCAAGTAACAAAAGAACTATCTATCAATGAAGAAAAAACCCTTCAAAATGGGTACAAATTTTTAAAAAATAAATTATTTGATGCAGCGATTGTTCAGTTTAATACCATCATAAAACGAAACAATACAAATTACAAAGCTCATTATGGTCGTTTTCTCGCTGCTCTCAATATAAACGATGAGTATGTAAAAAGTATGAATCATACGGAGTACACACCTTTTGTTCCTAAAGACATCGATTTCTTTGATTTAGAACTTGCCCTTGATTACGCACCTACGAAAACAATTGCCAAACAAATCTTGGATGATGCTGTTCTAATCTTCAAATTTATGCAATACTGGAATATTCCAACAAGCTATAAATACCGAGTTATTAGTGATTATTTCAAAATTCTCATCAGCTATTTAGATGATGAGAAATCAAACGAACTAAAGGATGCTTTATGGGAAGATTATCAATTCATGAATGATAAGGATCAATTTTATATTGATAATTTATTATTACTTCACAAAGCAACAATCATTTTAGTTGCTGATAAATCACCTGATTTATATATTAAAGAAACATCTAACTTAATTCAAATGTTAGTTCGAAAAAACGAATACAAATACGCCAAAGACTTAAACGATCACCTCTTACGAGTTGATCCATATAATTCTTCAATACTCTTCAATCAAGCAATGATTACATTACGTAGTGTGGATGATATTAGCATGTTAGAAAGTTGCGTATATGAAAACAAACTAAAAGCTCTAGAGACATTAATCACCAGAGCAAAAGATCCTAAAAATAGTGTCATGCGGATATTAGATGGAATGAAAAAAATCAATATCAATCTCTATCTTAAACAATACAAAAAAACAGTTAAAATCATTGATACAGCGATCAGTTATTTACCAAACTTTGATGAAACATTATTTGTCCAAGAACTTGTCTATTTTGGAAACGCTCATTTAGAGTTAAAGAAATTCAAAGAAGCATTAAAATACTTTGATGAAATCTTAGAAGTAGATCCATTCAATGTCGAAGCATTATGGGGAAAAGTCAAATCAGTTACAAAATGTCCCCGTGATATTGATATCATTGACAAAGAAATTAATCTTATTAAAATCCCTGAATATAATACTCTAATCAATACAACAGAAGATACATCGTATTACACAGATATCTATCATCATATCAAAAAAGATGTTTTACCAGATGACCAGTTATTGATGATTAGTAAAAAAACAGTTGGATTTGAAGAACGTTTGAATAAAAAATAGATCATAAAAAAAGCGCAATGCGCTTTTTTTTATTGAATAATATCGTAAGGTTCGATATTTCTTGGTACAAATAGATAAGACAATAAGAATCCCGCAAGCAATCCACCAAGGTGTCCTGGAATACTGATTGAATCACTTAATATAAGCGTGATGATCATATTGAATATAATCAACGAGCGAATCGTTTTTGCTTCATGTGGCGGAATCATTTCGGGACGATAAATTGTTATATACAACAAAGATCCTAACGCTCCAAATATTGCCCCACTTGCTCCAAGTGTCCAGGTAATATAATCACTCATCACAACAACCAATACACCACTTAAAATCATACTGAAGAAATAGATTGAGGCAAACTTCACAGAACCAATTAAACGTTCTAAACCACTAGATAATACATAAATACCAAATCCAACATTAAATAGAATATGGAAGACCCCAGAATGTAAGAAACCAGCAGTTATAACGCGATACCACTCGTGTTGTTCTTCAACATAATAGCGATTAATCGCACCCCATGTCAAAATATCAAAACCAAACCATGGTAATATGTACTGTAATAAAAATACAATTAAATTGGCAAACACCAATATCACAGATACAGGAGATGTTCGCCATACTTCTTTAAATTTTAATCCACTTTGAAAAATCATAATTAATCACCTAAAACTTCCATTTTTTAAATAGTTGTGGATACAATCCTAATCCAATAAAAGAGATTAAGAAGTATCGCAATAAATCAAAGTACCAAAACAATGTTGTTCCGTCTTCGACAAATAAACTGTAGAACTCTTTGAAACCAATTTTAATTAAAATCATAATGACAAGGCCACTAATGACACGAATCACTTTTTTGATAATTGAGACATTTAATGAAAAATTAACATAGCGTTTTTCATATAACATTGCGATTACAAATCCCAAAATAGAACCATATGCTTTGTAGAAAGATTCATCCTGAAGAATAAAGACAAACGGTAATAACACAATAGCAATGACAAGGTATAAACGATGTAATGATGTTTGATTTAATCTTGAAAATACCTGATACAATCCATATGCTACGCCAAGACCAAGAATCCCACCGACAACAACATCTTCTAAGAAGTGGACTCCCAGATACATTCTTGAAAGCATCATACAAATCACCAAGATGCTTGCGATAACCCAAAGAGCCTTTTTCTTTAAATAGAAAGACAAAGCAAACATTACTGAAGATATATTCATTGTATGCCCACTTGGAAAGCTATAACCAGAACTAGTCTGTGGACGCAAGTTTTCGACACGAAGAGGGTATTTTTGAAATGGTCGTTGTGCTTTCACAATACTTTTGATTATTGTATTTAAACCAATACTCACAAATAGCGTAAAAGCCATAAATTCGCCAAACTTCTTATCAATAGCATAATACAATGTTCCAATTAAAATAATATAGACATATTCTTCGCCTAAAAACGAAATAAATTGAAAGAAAAACTCAAGGAAATCATTTTGCAAAGATTGCAAAAATGCAACAACTTCAATGGTCATATCCATCACCTCTATTAGTAATCATAAAGAAAAAAGATAAGAAAATCAACCCTTATCTTTTAAACTGTATCGTAAGAATCGCAAGATTGATCATCAGTTGAACTGATTATTTCTTTTTTTGCTAGACTACAAGAACCGCTACTTGCACAAGTAGAGCAACCACTTACAACTGGCATATTAGGTGGTGCTTGCGTATTCTTATTCCATATATAAGTTACAATGTAAAGTCCGATGACACCAATTAAAACAAGAGCTACAATAATACCTTTATCCATCATATCACTCCTCAAATGTATTATACTCTCATAAACTAATTACAAGCAAATCATATGACTATAAATATACAACAATCTATTAGCACTCAACACTTGACTGTGCTAATAGATTGTTGTATAATACATAAGACAAAACAAATAATAAGATATTTAGGAGGCACAAATTATGGCAAAAACAAAACAATTTAAAACCGAATCTCAAAAGTTATTGGACTTGATGATTCATTCAATTTACACCCACAAAGAAATCTTTTTACGCGAGTTGATCTCGAATGCATCAGATGCGATTGACAAACGTCACTTTAAAGCTTTGACAAATGCAGAACTCATGACAGAGTATGAAATCACAATCGCCTTAGATGAAGACAAACGTCAAATTACTATCTCAGATAATGGGATTGGATTCACAGAAGAGGAACTTGTTAATAACCTTGGTACAATCGCAAAAAGCGGTAGTAAAGAATTTAAAGATAGTTTAGAGGAATCTGATATAGAAATCATCGGCCAATTTGGTGTTGGATTCTACTCAGCTTTCATGGTTTCAAAACAAGTGGAAGTAATTACAAAAAGTATCGACAGTGACACTGCCTTTAAATGGTCATCAACAGGGTCAGCAACCTACACAATAAGTGAAATAGAAAAACAAGATGCAGGAACAACGATTATTCTTCATCTTCGTGATAACGATAAAGAATTAGAAGAAGATTATGATGAATTTTTACGTGAATACAAAATCAAAGATCTAATCAAAAAATATAGTGACTATGTTCGTTATCCTATTAAAATGGATGTTACAAAATATGATTATCCAGAAGACAAAGAGAAAGAACCAGTTGTCTATAAAGAATTAGAAACAATCAATTCCATGATTCCATTATGGAAGAAAAATAAAAATGATATTACAGAAGAAGATTATAATGAATTCTACAAACAACACTTTAACGATTACACAGAACCACTCAAAGTCATACATAGTAATGTAGAAGGATTATTAACATATACAAATTTACTATATATTCCAAAAAAAGCTCCATTTGATTTGTATAGTGAAAAGTATGAAAAAGGTCTCCAGTTATATTCTAAAGGTGTCTTCATTATGGACAAAAATAAAGACCTTATTCCTGACTATTTCCGCTTTGTGAAAGGTCTTGTAGATTCTAGTGATTTATCACTAAATATCTCACGTGAAATGTTACAACAAAATCGCCAACTGAAAAAGATTGCTGCTGCAATTGAAACAAAAATCAAATCAGAACTTGAAAAAATGCAAAAGAACGATCGTGAAACATATAACGAATTCTATCAAACATACGGTATTAATTTAAAATATGGAATCTATGATGGATTTGGCACCAAAAAAGAATTGCTTCAAGATCTAATCATGTTTAAAACATCACTTAGTGATGACTATAAAACACTTCTTGAATATACACAAGAAATGAAAGAAAATCAGAAATATATCTATTATGCTTCAGGTAAAACAAAAGAAGCAATTAATGCTTTACCACAGATGGACCTGATTAAAAAACACGAATTTGAAGTATTATTATTCACAGATGATATCGATGAATTCATGGTAAATATTCTTCATAAATATGGTGAGTTTGAATTTAAATCAATCAATCAAGGTGATTTAGATTTGATTGATGATACAAAAAAAGAAGAACTCGAAAAACTATCACAAGATAAACAACCATTACTTGATCGTATCAAAGAAGACCTAGGAGAAAAAGTTGCTGACGTAGTCTTATCAAATCGTCTGACTGATTCAGCAGTTTGTCTTGTCAGTGGTGAAGGGTTATCCATTGAGATGGAAAAAGTCTTGAAAAACCTACCTAACAATAAGGAAGCAAAAGCTGCAAAAATTTTAGAAATTAATCCTGATCATGAGTTATTTATGTTATTAGAAAAAGTATATACTCAAGATCCAACAAAAATTAAAGATTATGCAAGCCTACTATATTCACAAGCATTATTGATAGAAGGAATTGAATTAGAAGATCCAGTTGAATTTTCAAACCTAATGATTCAGTTAATGTTAGATGCGAACAAATAACATCAAAAAAACACTTTAATTAAAGTGTTTTTTTATTCTCTGTTTTTGTAATATGAATCTAGTTTGCCTTCTTTGATAAACTCAATCATCATTTGTGCCGGCAATGGTGAAAACTGTGTACCGGAATATAGCTCAAGTTCTTCAAGAATTTGTTGAGAGGTATGAATAATCGTATATGGACGTTTTGTAGCCATAGAACTTACCGCGTCACAAACATTGATGATTTGTGCACCAAGAGGAATTTGGTTTGCTTTTAAGCCATCAGGATATCCAGTTCCATTCCACCATTCATGATGATGCCTTACCAAACGGGCAATTGCTTCTAAATCTTTTGATTTCTTTAGAATCTCATATCCAAAGAGTGGATGGGATTTTATGATTTCATATTCTTCTAAACTTAATCGCTCAGGCTTATTTAAAATTTCAGTTGGGATTCCAACTTTACCAATATCATGAACAATTCCAGCCCAGTAAATATTATATTGATCTTGTTCAGGTAACTTCATTTTTTGAGCAATTTGTAACCCTAAATATGCCACTTCTTCACTATGGCCACCGGTGTATTGATCATATAATTCTAACGTTCGTATTAAACTCATAACAATATCATCTTTTAAACTACTATTTTTCGCATAAAGCGTTCTAGTCTCGTAAAATCCATTCATAATTCGTTGGAATACGCGAATATTTTCATAGTCTGTAGGAGTGAACTTTTTATCTGATCCTTGTAAGATATCAAAAGAAATTCCACCAACAATATTATCTTCTACAAAAACACTGAAACAAATTGTTTCTTTGAGCTCGATAACTGAATCAACAATATCTATGTATTTATCTTTTAGTGTTTGTGTAAACAATTTATTTGAATCAGCAAAAGCAGCATAATTATCTTTTAGTGTTTGCTTGAACAATTTACTTGAATCAACAATGTGCTCGGGAATATCGCTATTCCAATTAAATTCTTCAATCCGAAATGGCGATTTGTTTAGGTGCTCAACATCATAGCCGACAGCATCAATAAAATTGACAAATTCTTCACCTCTAATATAACATGAAGCACTATCATAGTTTTTGAAGATTTTGTTTGCGGCATTAAATAGTTGTCTTAAATATTCTGCCCCAGCGACATCTTCCTTGAATGGTGCATGTTCACCAAGTCTCATCATCGCAAACGTTGAATTAATCAACTCTTCAACTTGATCTTGTGATTCTTCTAATTCATCATTCTTTTTTTGAACATTGTATAAAATTGTTCTTGTCACAGAACTTGAAAAGACAAGTATTAACAAGTATAAATTTGTTATCATGGCGATGTTGCCAATATTAGGTTCTTGAGGAATAATATAGAAGAAATATGCGAAAACAATATAAAAAATAGAAGCAGTCATTAGTGTTCTAAACTTAAAGATATAAGCAGGAACCATAAAGAGAAGAATATATATGAAAGATATTTGGTTAAATAAATAACCGTTTTTAAAAGGATAGAATATGAGTAACGAGAGAAGGATATAAATTACAAAAAAGATTACACTTGGAAAGTTAAAAACATTAGAAAACAACTCTTCTTTGTAATAATTGATATATGCTAAAGTTACTCCGAAAATCCCTATACCTAATGAATATCCAATAAACGAAAGTGTTAAGACATCGATAAAACGAATATTAGGTAAAACTAAATACTGGAATGAGGCAATCAGTGCAGCAACAATAAACGAACTGACCAATGTACTAAGCAAATACATTAATGCTGGAGATAGTCCAATTTTGCCAACTGTCTTAGACTCAATCAAAATGCGTTTAAAAATATATATAAACAGAATCTCAGCTAAGACAACATAAACAGAAAAAGCTAAGCCAAACCATAGTTCATGTCCTAAGATAAAGATGTTACCAATCATATGACCAATAAATATACCCACAATTAAGCCAACAATAATCCGATTGTGATAAATCAAATAGAAACCAATTAAAAATCCAGCAGCTGGTAATAATGCTCCTAAAATATCTCCATATTGATTAATGTAATATCCAAAAACAGTTAAAACGAGAATAGTGAACGCAATTGCTGTATTTAAAAGTAGATTATTATCTTTATTTTTCATATTTTCACCTCTCATATTGACTATTATACCTTTTTGTAATGGACTTTTCAATGTATTTGAATGTTCCTTAATTTTAATGAATTATTATTATAATATTGCCCGAAGAATAGTAATACTATGATATAATGTAATAAACAATGGAGGGTATATATGACAAAAGAAGAAATAATGAAGAGTTTACATTTTGATCGTGTTTATGTTTCATATAATCCTTATTTTTTTAACAATAAATTTGAAGAAAAAGGAACAATTGTTTTATTAAAATTAGAGAAAGATATTTCTTTAGAATTACAAGATTTAGAAGAAATCTGTTATCAATGCTTAGAAACATTTGTAATAGAGGGGTTAGTCCGACTTTTGTTATTTACATTTGATAAAGATGATACTATCATCGACTATAATATCGCTTCAAGTAAATATCGTGTTACAAGAAGTGATTTCCTAAAGTATGAACAAATAATTCAAGAAACAATAGAATGAGGTGTAACAAATGCTGAAGTTAAAGAATGTAGCGAAATACTATCACAGTAACGATGTTGTTGCGATGGGACTCCGAAAAGTCAATTTAGAATTTGAAATTGGTGAGTTTGTTGCCGTAACAGGTGAAAGTGGTAGTGGGAAAAGTACATTACTAAATGTTATTAGTGGTTTGGATTCTTATGAAGAAGGCGAACTGTATATCAACAAAGAAGAAACATCATATTACAGTATTGAAGAATGGGAAGCATACCGACGCCAATATATTGGCTTTGTATTCCAAGATTACAATATTATTGATTCTTATAGTGTTTTTGAAAATGTTATGATTGCCCTTAAAATTCAAGGGTATGATAAAGAAACAAGAAAACAACGTGCTGAAGAATTAATTGATCGTGTGGGACTAACCTCTCACCTTCATCACAAAGCTTCGAAATTATCAGGTGGGCAAAAACAACGTGCCGTGATCGCTCGAGCATTGGCAAAAGATTGCCCAATTATTGTCTGTGATGAACCTACCGGAAACTTAGATAGTGAATCAAGTAAAAACATCTTGAATCTATTATATGAAATTTCTAAAGATAAATTAGTCATCGTCGTTACCCATAACTATGATGAAGTCAGAGACTTTGCGACAAGACGAATCCGTTTATTTGATGGAGAAGTTGTTGAAGATAAAGTATTTGAAAAAGTTGATCCAAGCGAAACAAAAACCGAAGTAGCACCGTACTTTTTAAATCTATTTTCATTGATTACAATTGCAATAAGAAACTTAATTCGAACACCACGAAGAACCATCTTTACGACAGTTGTGTTTACCTTTATTGTTGCAGTATTTACTCTGGTATACGGCTTTTTTGTGAATGTCACAAATTCAACCGATGCTTCAGGTTATAACTTTGTCTTTAACAATGTCACTGATAACCGTGTCATTGTCACAAAATATGATCAAACACCTTTTACTCCAGAAGAACTTGCAACAATCAATGATTTAAATCGTGTAATATATGTGAATAACCACGATGTCATGAATGATACAACAGTTTATTTCTATCAAAAAGATGAATATTATATTGATGTCCAACCAGCATACATCAATCCTGCAATCGTCTTAAGCAAAATCGACTTGTCAGATGGAGAACCACCTTCGTCTAAATATGATATTGTAGTGCAAGATGATTTAGGATATCAAGTTGATGATATTATTTATATTGATTACGCCCAAAAATATTTCATGTCAGATGTTGATTTCGATTCTGTTAGTGAAAGTACACTATTTGCAGATAAAATCCCTTTTAGAGTTTCTGGTTTAGTAAAACCAACAAATCTATATAGTTGGGTCAAGATGTTTTATTTCCATCAAGATTTTATCGAAGATCCAACAACAATTTCCCATTCTTATTTGGGATCAAGAGATAACCAAATCTATGAAGTGACTTTAGATTATGGAGACTATTCTTTAATCGGTCTTAATTACTCAACACTTGTCATTGATGACACAATACCTGATGGCTCTATACAACTATCAGATGGTTTTATTGGTACATTTGAGTGGTATGCAGATGAATACTTCCCAGATGTTGATTTTGAGTCAAATCCAACATACTATCTTGATTTAGATTTCAATCTAGTTTCATCATCGAGTTTTGATACCTTTACTCAACCCATATCTATCTCGGGGATATACACCGGAGGTGGTGTTGATGAATGGGAAGAAGTCTACGCTATAAATACAAACACATACAATAACATGATTTCTTCTAATATTTATCAAATTACAGCATATGCTAGTGAGGCATATGACGCTGAATTGATTGTTGAAAACCTTGAAGATTTAGGATTTAATGCAATCTATCCACAAAATGTATCGGATCCATTTACAATTTTAGCAAAAACAATTCTTTCCGTAGTATTCGGAGGATTAATGTTGATATTACTTATCGGAATTTACTTTATTGTTTATATGGTCTTAAGAAACATTCAACAATCAAAAATCCGCGACTTTTTAATCCTGCGTAGTATTGGCGCAAACAAATCTTCATTAAATAAAATCACAATCATTGAACTACTGTTATCAACAGTCTTTAGTTATGGAATCGTATTATTATTCTTGTACTTACAAAAACTATACCGCTTCGTACCAATGGCAGGAAACATTATGAATTACTTTACATGGGGTAATTATTTGTTCTTAACATTCTTGTTACTATATCTTGCTTATCTTTTAGGAAGTAGATTCAACAAACGTATTTTTAACCAATCGGTTATTACGTCGTTGAAATCAGAGTAGGTGAAGAATATGTTGAAATTACAAAATCTTGAAAAATTCTACAACAAGAATCGAAACAATGAAATCCATGTAATTAACGATATAAACTTAGAATTACCGCAAACGGGATTGGTTGTCTTATTAGGGCCTTCAGGTAGTGGGAAAACAACATTATTAAATGTCCTTGGTGGATTAGATAAATTAAACCAAGGCGTGATTGATTTTGATGGGACTGTCATTGATAAATACCGTTCTTCACATTGGGATGATATCCGTAATGAACACGTAGGATATATTTTCCAAAATTACAATTTATTAAATAACTTATCGGTTTATGATAATATTGCAATGACCTTAAACATGGTTGGAATTATTGATAAAGAGGAAATCGACAATCGTATTGATTACATCTTAAGCAATATTGGAATGATTAATTATCGTCGTCGCAAAGCTGGGCAACTTTCAGGTGGACAGCAACAACGTGTCGCAATTGCTAGAGCTTTGGCAAAAAATCCAAAAGTAATTATTGCCGATGAACCAACTGGTAACTTAGATAGCAAAAACACGTATGATATTATGAATATCCTACGCAATATCTCTAAAACGAAATTGGTCGTATTGGTAACTCATGAAGAAAACATCGCTTCACTTTATGCCGATCGCATTATCCGTTTAAAAGATGGACAAATTGTTTCGGATGTCGAGAACAAATCAATTGGGGGAGTAGATGTTCAACTTGATACTGATATCTACCTCAAAGATTTAAATGCCGTCACAGCTTTTGAAGAGAATAATCATAGTTTCCAAGTCTTTTCAGATGAAAAAATTGATGCCAATTTTAATGTTAGGCTGATTGTGAAAAACAAAACATTATATGTTCAAGTTGATTCTAACAAATATAAAAGAGTCAATTTGCTTGATCATAGTTCGGAAGTGAAAATCTTTGATGCTCATTATGAAAATGAAGTGTTTGAAGAGTTTACTGATATCAACTTTGATTTAGATAGTGTAATAGATGAATCAAAACAACAACAAAAACGGGCTGTTATTAGTACCAAAGAAGCGTTTAAATTAGCGTTCAATCGCTTTAAAGATCCTTCTCGAACTTCTAAATTTATTTATGCAATGTTTATTGTTATCGCTGGATTCGTTGCGATCGCAATTTCGATGATTTTTAATGTTTATAGCATCGACCCGCTTGATTTTATGAACGAACCTTTAGACACTGTGTCGTTTAAACTAGACGGTCTAACATTTGATGAAATCATGGCTTTAGAAGATGAACCTTCAATTGGATATTATAATATGGCCGGAGATGTCAATTTTAATGTTGTCTTGCCAACAGTCTTCCAACGTATCTATGGTGATCGTGGAGTAATGATCATGGCAGCTTTAAATGACACCTATTTAGATTCAAGTAAAATTATTTATGGTGATCCCATTGCACATCAAAACGAGTTGGTATTAAATAAAGTACTTCTAGAAAATATGATGGAAAATTCCTCATATCAGTCACTTGGAATTACAAGTGTTCAAGACTTTCTAAATATTGACATTGAATATGAAGTTGAAAATGTCGACGGAACAAAAACAAAAATTAAAGCAACGATAGTTGGAATCATCGAAGAATCAAATCCAGTCTTCTATGCAAAAGAAGAAACGATTTGGATGATGAAAACTGGAATCGGAATTTATGATGTCTTTGAAGATGATATTACATTAACAGCTGGGACATTACCATTAGATAACCGTGAATTAATTGTTCGCGAGAATGATTTATATATTCCTGGGACAACAGTTAATAGCGTCACAATCACAGATACCGCAATTGAAGCAACTGGAACCTTCACAGCTGCTGACACTGTTCCTGATTTTCTTGTGAATCTAGATGTGTTAAAAGAAGCATACTTTAACAACAACTATGTTCAACCTGATGAAGTGGTAAGTCTTATCGCAAATGATGTTGATGAGAGTATTGATGTCCTACTCGCTGATTATGGTATTGATGCAGTTAATTCTTACAAAACACTTTTTGCGACTTATCGACAAATGCAAATAGTCAATGGATTAGGAACCTTAATGTTTGGAGCGGTCTTCTTAGGAGCCTCTAGTATTTCGGCATTCTTTATCTTGCG
>JBFFLJ010000033.1:0-18805 GCA_041554935.1 Candidatus Izemoplasma sp. | reverse complement strand
TTTGACCATGATTTTAAGAAAAATCAAAATATTTTATTTGAATTGTTATGTAGTAGACTTCCACTTTTTTGACCGGGAAAGCAACCCAAGAACAAGAATTGTTATAAAATATTCTATGAGTCTAGGATAGATAATCCACTCTTCTATAAAGATAATACAAGAATGTTATTTCGAGACGCAAAAAAGATTGCAAGGACATGTCGCTGAATTCAAAAATTGAAACATATACTATTAGAAAAAGGTACGAAATTCGCACCTTTTTAGATTTTTTTTGCTTTCTTTTTGTAAAAAAACACAAAAAGGTACAGTAAACTACTTTTCAGTATTTTATATTTAACAATTAAGTTAAACATTATAAATACATCAAGCTATCTACTGTACAATTATATTTTATGGCTGATATTTACAATTGTCAAGGGCTTTTTTACAACTTTTTTTTAAAAAAAAGCAGTCAAATATCATGAATATTTCTGCTTATATTTGACCATGATTTTAAGAAAAATCAAAATATTTTATTTGAATTGTTATGTAGTAGACTTCCACTTTTTTGACCGGAAAAGCAACTCGAGAACAAGATGAAAATTTAAAGTTTTTAAAAAAAATGGAAAACTTTTTTTTAGTCAATCTCAATTATTATATACTATTTCTGATTATTTTATTTATTCGAAATTTCACTAAATTTACATTACATTTAATACTGATTAATTATATACTTCTAAAATTATATTAATAGATATATTTCCTTTTAAAACACCTAGACCTCACTCCTTTTTGTAAGCATACAAAAAGATGTTAATAAACACGTGTACCGCTTCATGTCTACTAACATCCTATCAATTCACTCGTTATATCCTTTGTCATTGGCGAAATTATTACTAAGTACTGATTAAGAGACAAAGACCGAGTGAAACGGTCTTTTTACTTATGATAAGGTTCATGTTACTTATTCAAGCGAACATATAACATTTTTAGTCACCTAATTGAGAGAAGATATCGTTGTATTGATTTGTAAGTTCATCTTTTTGGGAGTGTAATTCCTGTAGCTTTTCTAAATCAAAACCAAATTCTTCCATTTTCTGATTGATTTTATCAATCTGCTTTTCGATTTTTTCTAGTTCTTTATAATAATCTGGATTTTGATCTTTCTTAGTTGCACTGATTTGTTTTTTTATCTTTGGTTTTGTTTCTTCTACAGGTAAAGATTTCATATGTTTGAAATAATCATAATTTCCTTCGTAGTAGGTGATTTGGTTATCTTCTATTTCTCCTATACGAGAAGCTACTTTTTTAATGAAGTATCTATCATGAGATATAAAGAGAATGGTTCCTTTAAATTCACTTAACATTTCTTCTAGTATTTCTCTACTATCGATATCTAAGTGGTTTGTTGGTTCATCTAGTATTAGAAAATTAGTTTGATCATAGGTTAATGAGCAAAGTTTCAGTTTTGATTTTTCTCCACCACTTAATACTTTGATTTTCTTTAATACATCATCTCTGATGAATAGAGCTTTTGATAATTCATTTCTAGCCACTCCTTGGTTTACATTATGTTCATTCATAAAGTAATCCAAGATAGACAAATCATCATCCTCAAAAGATATCTCTTGAGCTAAATATCCTATTTTTAGTTTAGAACCCCATTTATACATTGATTCTTCTAAAACAGAATCTTCTAATAGCATTCTGATGAGTGTTGTTTTACCTGTACCATTATTCCCCAAGATGGCAAGCCTATCTTGGAAAATAAGATCGATATGTGCGTCTTTTAGTAATTCCAAATGACCAAAAGACTTATTGATATTGAATGCTTCTAATACTCTTTTACCAGAACGAGAAGCAAACGTGTTTTTAAGTTTCATTTTAGTGTCACCGTGTTTCGGTTTATCTAGTCTTTCAATCTTTGATAATCTACGTTCTAGTTCTTTCGCTCGTTTGAACATTTTATCACTATCACGCATGACTCCCCATATACGGTATCTCTTTATTTGTTCTTCCATACGCGAAATTTGTTTTTGTTGTGTTAGATATACTTTTAATTCTAATAAGAATCTTCTTTCTTTCTCGATCACATAGTAACTGTAATTACCATGATATACATGCGCTTTGTATGTGCTAAGTTCGATAAGTTTCTTACATACGTTATCAAGGAAGTATCTATCGTGAGAAACGATTAAAACGCTACCTGAATAGTTTTTTAAATAGTTTTCTAACCACTCGATGGATTCTAAATCTAAATGATTAGAGGGCTCATCAAGCATTAATATCGAAGGCTCTTCTAAAAGAATTTTAGCTAGTGTTATTCTTGTTTTCTCGCCACCACTTAGTTTGTTGAATTCTGTGGTTCTCATATAATCAGATATCTTAAGACCTGTGCAGACTTTATTAATCTTAGTTTCAGTGGTATAGCCATCTAATTGTTCATAAATTTCTGTTAATCTAGAGTATTCCTTTAATGCATTATCAAGTAAAACACCATCTAAATCACTAAAAGTCATTGATAAATCATCCATGGCTTTTTTGATCTTATAGGTTTCTATAAATGCCTCCTCAAGGACATCTAAGGTAATCACATCATCTTCATAATCGGGAATTTGATCTAAGTATCCTAGTTTTGTTCCTTTACGAAAAGTAATACTTCCTTGTTGGATATTTTCTAATCCATAAAGTATTTTAATAATTGTTGTTTTTCCAGAACCATTTGGCCCTATTAATCCAATACGTTCATTAGTTTTGATGTCAAAACTAATGTTTTCAAAGATTAAATCGGCTCCAAAAGATTTGGATATGTTGTTTATATTCGCTTCTATCATATGAATCACCATAGTTATTATATCATATAGAGGGCAATCAAAGCTGTCGATATTTGTTAATACCCGCATATCTATCCAATCACCACTATCTGCACGGTCCAAAAAGTGAGTTCTTGCACTGTATAAAATTGATATTTCACTTCACCTCGGACACTTTTTTGTGAAACAGTAACTTTGCTTCATGGTTTAAGGAAGATATTGAAGAATTTTACAATGACAAAGATTGACAATTCCTTAATGATATATAACAAATACTAAGCAGATCAATTTAATCTGCTTTATTTATTCTTCCTCCACATATATCTATCCGTATTTAAAAAAATAAAAAAAAGGTTTCATTTGAAGCCGTTTATCATTATAATATATATGTCAGACATAGTAATTTTACAAAGGAGGTATTCTATGAGAAGTACAGCTAGTAAATGGTATCGCTTAGATAATGCTGCGAAAATTTTCCCAGAAGTATATAATAAAATAGAATCACACACTTTCAGAGTACAAATCAGTCTTAAAGAAGAAATTGATCCTTTGATTTTACAACAAGTTGTTGATGCTGTTCTACTTCGTTTCCCAATGTTTAAAGTTAAACTTCGAAAAGGCTTTTTTTGGTCTTATCTTGAGGAAAATAAAAAACAATTTTCAATTCAAAAGATGTCCCATGAAGTGAATTCTTATATGGATTTTAAAAGCAATAACGATTATTTATTAAAGATTTTCTATCATCACACAACAATTGCTATTGAAGCGTTTCACACTTTGACAGATGGCACAGGACTTTCTGAGTTTATGAAATCCTTGACGTACGAGTACTTAAAAGCACAAGGACATCTCGTGACACCTGACAATATAATATTGACTTCAAAAGAACAATCCAGAAATGATGAATCAGAAGATTCTAGTAAAATATATTACAATAAGAAAAACAAAAGCAGACTTCATGAACATCCACCATTTAAGATAAATGGTACTCATACACATGATTACAAGATTAACCTCATTACAGGTATCATACCAACAAAAAATGTACTCATGCTTGCAAAAAGCAGCAACGTAACTTTGACACAGTATATTACAGCTTTAGTAATGTATACAATCTATAAAACGAAGATTCAATATCGCAATCATACTAACAAGCATCAGAATCCAATCAAGATTGGTGTTCCAGTCAACTTGCGATCTCGCTTCCCATCTCAAACAATGCGTAATTTCGTAAACATTGTGAGTATCTGCGCAGATACTACAGGCGATGATATGAGTTTAGATGATTTTCTGATCCTCGTTAAAAAGGAGTTTGTTACAAAAACAACACATGAAGAATTATCAAGAATAATGTCTGAATATGTTTCCTATGAAAAGAAACTATATATTCGTTTGGTCCCCCATTTTATTAAAAGTTACTTTATGAAAATTGGGTATTCTAGATTGGGAAGTTCCCTCTTTTCACTGTCTCTCAGTAATCTGGGCAGTATAACATTCCCCAACTCAATGGAACCTTACATAAATGATGTGGCATTTATGGTTGGAGCGAGTCGAAATAACAATCTTAATTGTGCTTTAGTTTCCTTTGATAACAAACTCAAAATCTCATTCACAAGCAATATTCTTGAGAACAATATCCAACGAGAGTTTTTCCGTCATTTTACAGCTTTAGATATACCCGTTGAAATCGAAAGCAATTTTTTGGAGGAAACACTATGAAAAAATGTGATAAATGTAATATAACAATATCTACTATTCATGATTATTGTCCTCTTTGTCACCAAACATTAAGTGGCTCGGTGAACGATAATCACGTTGAATTGTATCCACATATTGATACCTTACAAAAAAATCTATCGCCAAAAGCGCAAAAATTAATATTATTCTTTTCTATCTTGAGTATCATTGTTCTGAGCATCATCAATATTATTTATCCTGGCCCTGGTTTTTGGTCGTTGATCCCTTCTGGTGCAATTGTCTATTTGTGGTTTCTTATTAAGTTCATCGTTTTTACAAGAACTAGTAGTATTGTTCGTATTACGCTAACTACATCATTCATTTCCATTCTATTATTTCTTATCAATACTCAGACAGACCCAGAATTATTTTGGTCACTAGATTATGCGTTGCCTTCGTTAATCATTGCGAATAATACAACAATTTTTATGATTCTAATGATCAGAAAAGAAGGGTTTAAATACGACTCATCAAATCTCTTATTGTTAATTCTTGTCTCATCTATACCACTACTTCTATTTTACTTAAATATTATATCTGACTTAAAAATGCCACTAATCTGTTACTCACACGGAATGCTTATTATGTTATATATGTTGGTATTTTATCCAAATGTTTTGAAAGAATTAATTAAAAGGATATTTCACATTTGAAATATCCTTTTTTTTAATCTGTGAAAAAATAGAAAATTGTTCCTGATTATAGATCTTGTTCTTATTCCATAAATTCAACTAACAGTGGAATTTTATCCACTAATTGGTTATTGATAATAAATTATAGATGTCCTACTATAATGTTATTAAAAGAATATAAAACTAAAGGAGATTCTTATGAATTCTAATAAAATACTCGACTTAACAATAGTGGCACTTCGTCAAGGACACACACAAGAGGCTTATGATATACTGATGAATAATAGAGATTCATACATTAAAGATCCAATACTATACTATTACTCTTTCCACTTAGCTTGTCAATTAAAAAAAGTTGAAGATGCGATCAGTTTTTTTAATGAAGCTGTCATAACACTTGGAATGTGGTATAATACTGACTTTTTAGATAGTGACATACATTTAGATTTAATACGAGACTTAGATGATTATAAACATATCTATAGCGTTTGTAAACAAAGACAAATTGATTTACGATTCTCCGGAGAAAAAATGATTGATATTTTTGTTCCTGAAACTTCAACAAACAAGTTATTCCTTATGATACCAGGTAATTTTCAATCTCTGAATGACGTTAAAAAGAGTTTCAATAAAGATGCCATAAAAGATCACATAATTGCCATACCACAAGCTAGAGAGTTTCATTCATATGCAAAGCCTATATGGGGCGATCTTACATTTGGATTAAACGTAGTATTAGAACATTATAATGAAGTAGTAAAGGAATATGATATCAATAAAAATGCAGTCATAATATCTTCTTTCGCGGGTGGAGGTAACGTTATATTTAAAGCTTTAGTAGAGAATGCTATACCTGCAAATAACTTTATCTTTTTTGCTCCAGGAATAGCAAATCTAGAATCATTCGAACCACAAATTAAAGCTCTAAAAGAACAATACATTAAGATTTTTATTGTGTGTGGAGAAAACGATCCTCACTATTTACCATTTTCAAATCAGTTTGATGAGTTACTAACGAAATATGATGTTGATCACAAATATGTAATCCTTAGTGATTTAGATCACTCATTTCCAATAAATAATGAAGAAATCATAACGCAAGCTATTATGTATTTCAACGGTTCAAATTAGAGTATCATTCTCGATATAACACCCTATAATAAAAGCAGACATTTTATTGAGAGAAATGTCTGCTTTTTTTTATTTTTTACATATTTTTTATATGTTCATAAAATCTCATATTCTTCTAAAAATAACGATTACAAGAATATCATATTAGAACGTATATTTTTTTACATATAATCTAAGTTTTTCTTTCACATTTTCCGAATTGAAATATTGATCGATTTCTTCATCAATTAAAGTATATCCGTCAATAATTAATTGAATGCATGATTGTGCAACTAATATCTCTCGTTGTTCGATATTTAGTAATGCTGCTTCGAAATCAACCCTCAAATCATTATTAAGACCTCTTATCATACTTTTATATATCCCATTGTTCGATCCTAAAACTTCTTTCATTCTAATAATGGAATTGATTACTTCGATTACTTCTTCAATGTTTATTTTTTTATTAAATCTTTTCCGAAATTCTCCGGCATTCAAGATTTGATCTACAGTGACCTCTAATACATCACAAAGGGGTAATAGCATTGATGTTTCTGGCAATGCGTTCCCTGTTTCCCATTTTGATACAGCTTGAAAACTAATGTTTAGCTTATGAGCTAAATCTTTTTGTGTTAAATGCATTTCAATGCGTTTATCTTTAATATATTTTCCTATTTCAATTGTATTCATCTTAGACCTCCAACTATTACAGTATACTCTAATAATAGTATTTGAGCAAAAATTTATAGTACTTTTTATACAATGCATGTCATATGTTGTAATTATTTATAATAGGACTCTCTTCGGAATCTACAAGAAATACTGGGCAAAAGAAAAACATCTAACATATTTTATTCCTTTTCGGTTAAGTCCATAAGTAACCCTTGAAGAATAGCGAATAAAAAAGTAACAATTGTCAATACTAAAGCGAACTTGAAATCGAAAAAAGCTACTAACATTGGTAAAAGTGTTAGTTTAATCCCCCTGGCATATAAGAACGCAGTCACATTACCTTTTGAGATCCCTTTTTCATTTAAATCTTTTAAGAATGGATACCACGCATATATTGGTCCATGACTCAGAGTACCTAATACAGACATCATAATATATTTTAGTAGGCTTGAAGATTTCTCAATTGTCTTTTTGAGTTTCTTTTCATTTAGAAATGACAATGCGACCATAAACACATATACAAGTAATAATATTGGTGCGATATCAACAATAATATCAAATACATATTCTGAAGCAGCTTGAGTCTTATTTAAGTCTACAAACCATAACACAATATATAATACAACCATAACGAGAAGAAAATATAAACTTGTATTTGTCTTTTTAACTTTCTTTACTTGATTGTCCATTAGATTATCCTCCAAATAACAACTGTAACTAATGCTACTAATACTGACATAAGCGCAGAATATATATTTCTTTTTATGGCAAAACTTTTACCAAACATCTTTGCTTCAAGTGGTGCCTGCAAAATTCCAACAGTAACCCATGATACTAAAAATGATGTAATAGCAAACATCGAAATACCAATGCTCTGTAATTCTCGAGCAATTATATAGCTATTCATACTATTACCTGCAAAAATACTTCCCATAAATGCTCCAATAAATGTATCAATAAAAGGATTCTGTGTAAATGCTAGTCCAATCGTATCGAATGTAACAAACTCTTTAATGATTCCCAGAATTAGAATAATTCCAATCATAAGAGGTAACGTATTAACAATCGAATTTAGCGGTTTAATAAAGTTCTTTTTCATCTTGTTCTCCTTTATACTAACTGCAAAGGTTTTACCTTTTAATCTAGCAGTGTCTAATATCGTGTACCTTAAGTTAAAATATTCCAGATTAGTCTTCATAACAAATAGTAATTCTATTATCTCGTTTTGTTGTTAAAGATAAAAATTTATTAAGAAAACCACTGTATAAGAGTACCGACATATATTATACACACTCTCTATAATTGTTTCAAGAGATAAGCCTTAACCATGATACTTTATGTGGTAAACATGGGGAATATGATGTAAAAGTAAAACTTCCAAAATATTAAGATTCTCGATTATAAGTCCGAAGTTTTGATACTATTTAATTCTCGATACATCTATGAAAAAGTATCCATTAATTGATAATGGGCTCAATGATTTTATGCTGTTGTACGTATGGGATATGATAAATCGATATTTATCATATCTACTTTGTGTTCTTTTTTACTCTTGTGTCTGGCAAACTTCACTGACACCAATTGTTCATAAAAAAAAGATGATATTGTATAATTATCATCTTTTTTATGAGTTTTTTATTCTAGAATGAGTCCGGCATTTACGAGTCTCACTTCATTTTCTATTGAATCTCCAACAGGGCAAGTTCGTTCTATGAATTCAACAAACTTTTCCATTTTTTCTCTTGGTTCATTTGTCTTAAAGTGCATTGTATATCGTACTTCTTGGAATCCTGTTCTAACATCAGCTTTTCCTAAAAATCCATCCAAGTCAATATCTCCTTCTACTTCAACGTAGAAATCTTCAAACGTTACATTGTGACTTGCTGCAAATGCAGATGCCACAATAGCTTGACAACCTCCAAGTGCACAAAGAAATACTTCTACTGGGCTCATTGCTTTATTCATACCACCCAAACTTTTTGGTTCATCTATGATGATTTTAAAGTTTCTTGATTCTGTCTCTACTTGAAGTCCTTCTGGTAATTTTGTTGCTTTTGCTTTGTATGTTGTTAACATATTCTTATTCTCCTTTTTTTCTAGTATTTACTCTTTTTACTATTTACTGTTTTCCTCCGAAAAGGATAATTCTATTATTTTAAATTCGCTTAGCTCTCTCATCATGTATTAATTACAATAACCTACATGTAAGCTATAGTATCATCTAATAAAGACAAAAACACATTCAGTCCTGATAACAATAACATGTACACATAATTATTTTTGTAGATACTTTATATTTTCTACTACTTATACTGTCATTATCTAATAATAATATTAAGGAAATATGAAGACACAAAAAAAGCAGTAGATTTTATTCATCTGATGTTTTATAACTTATCTTTGTGGCTTCTATAATCAATTTCAACATTTCTTCGAAATTAATTTCTTTCCGGGTATCGATTATGTTGTCATTTTATACTACAACTCATTAAGATATTCGACTGCCTCATTTAGTTGATTTTCAGTGCATAATAAAATTAATCCAAAATCTTCATCGTTAAATCCAACTATATCAATTTGTTTATTTAGTAAGTATGTTGAAAATATCTCATAATTTAATGCATCATCTAGTTTATCATCCCATATTGTATGCTCATTAATATCTAGTATAGGGTTTTGGATGTCAACTACATAATTAATACTATCGAGAATTCTTATGATTTTATTTACCTGATTACGACTTGAATCAATTAAAACGGAGTTCTTATCCATGTCGATATTGACTACTTTATAGTTGTTTTCCTCGAGTTCTGCTTTAATTTTTAGTTGGCAATGTCCACATAACATATTTGCGACGATAAGTTTGATCATGTTAATTGCATTGTTGTCTCACAAGTTGGTTCTCCTGCTTCAGTTGAAATCAATTTAACTGCCGTTAATTCAGCTTGTGTGATTGTCAATACTCCTTCGATATCTCTTGGTAACCATAAATCAATAAAACCGTTACTCAACGACATCATGCTTTCTGAAACTACGATGTTTCCATCTGAGTCAATAAATTCTACAAAGAATTCCTCTTGTTTCAGTTCGCCTCTACAGCCTGTGGCACTATGAAATGTACATTCATGTGTATATTGAATAAATGGTGCAACTGAAAGATAGAATTCGTCTTCAGGCATATCAACAGATACTCTTTTATTATCTAATATTACAACTAACTCATCATCGTATACTGATAATCCAAAATCATCTACTTCGATACTTCCATCCGCAACACCCACTAGGATTTCTTTGCCATTCATTCCGTCTAAGCCAACGCTTGCTAAATCATTGTTACTCGAGCATGCACTCAATACTAATGTTACAAATAATACTGTTACAAATAATATAATTTTTTTCATATTATTCCTCCTATCATCTAAAAATATACTATATAAATGTTAAGGAAATATGCAGAATGAAAAAAGGTTTGTATTAACAAACCTCTAATGCATTCCCATTCCACCATACCAACCGTCTTCATCGTGATGGAAATTATGATAATTGATTCCATTTTCATCAAAAAAGTCCATCAAATCATTCATAAAGTTGTATCTTACATCATAATCATCATTAAGTTCTTCAAATGTAATCGAGTATTCTAAAAGTAGCTCATCAATTTTTGCTTGAACTAATAATACCGTTTCAGCAGATAGATCATCTAACATATGTTCTATGAAGTCACTATCACCATGACAATCTTGTCCATCGATGTATCCATAATTGCCATATTCTCCCATATGCCCATAACCCTCATTATCAATTGGGAATATTTCAGTATCAGCAAGTTTATCTACTCCAAATCCGTAACCTACTCCTGTTAATAATATTAAACCTATCTTAAATATATTCATTATTCTTTCTCCCTCAGGGTAGTTTTTAATTCTTGATACTCTTCGATACTAATTTCACCTTTTGCAAGTCTCTCATCTAGATGATTATCTGCACTTTTTCCTTGAAAAGAGTTAAAATTCAAGTCACCTCTAATTAAGAAATATACCAATGCTCCAATAATTACAAACCACAAAATCATCATAAAATCACCTACTTTCCAATCCTATGATTATGACTATGACATGATATACAATCATTTGCAAATTCGTGACACTCTTCAGGAATCTCTGTTCTTCCATTCAAGATTGTTGCAACCACAAGTATTGAAAACACTCCTAACAATACAGTTAAACCAATCATTTATTATTGATAACTCTTTTAATATTTTGGTAGTCTTCAACAGAGATTTCACCTTTTGAGAGTCGTTCATTCAATATTGTCATAGGATAATTCTTTGATATTGTTTTGTTAGATAACAAAATGATAGTTGATATAATTATTACGGTATAGGAAACAAATACCAAACTACCATTTGAGTAGTACATAATCCTTGAGTAATCATCGTAATATCCAAAATGATGATTCATCATACCAAACCCATAATCTGTAAATAAATAATTATAAAACAGATATCCAATTGAAATGCTTAATAAAACATAAATTAATCCTTTTTTCTTTTTCATTTTTACCACCTAGTTAGATTGTATACAATATATATTAAAGAAATGTGAAGATTACAACATAATTGTAAACTTCACATTTTCATTTATTATATCCATTCTAACTGAGCAGCCAATTGAGCTTAATAATAATCTACATAGGTATAATCCGTATCCTTTTCCATAGTTATTATCTTTAAAACTTAATGATCCACGAACCCCTTTATTGAATATTTTATCTTTCTCAATATCATTTATGTTAATTGGAGTTGAAATAAATTCAATTTGAATTCCTTCTTCATTCTTGACATTCACTTCAAATACTGATGAATCTTTAGAATAATAGTAGGCATTTGAAATCAGATTATCAATAACTCTGACAAAGTCTTTCTCATTCCATTTAATAATAATGTCTTCTGCAATGTTTTTGACAATTGAAATATCTTTGTTCTTAAAGATATGAGTATACTCTTCAATCTTTTCATTCAGTATTGTTGAAATATTGATTTCTTTGGAACTTTGTCTCTTATTGTCTTCGATAATATCATTTAGAAGTTCATTGATTCTAACAGCAGCTTCAAAAGATGTCTTTGCTTCTTTTTCACTTAGTGTTTGCTTCTTAAGTATTTTATCAAAATAAGAGTATACAAGTGTAAGGGGAGTTTTAATGTCGTGAGCTAACCCTTTTATGTTCATTGATTTTTGTTCTGTTAATAAATCAATATCTTCTAAATATTTAGTAATGATTTTATGAATATGCTCGAACTCTGTATGGTTGAATGTACTTTCATTTACGTTTTCATTTTCTATTAATTTAAGTACATTCTTTATGTCTTCATCAATCTCCTTGGTAGTCTGTCTGTTGTTTCTCACTAATAAAATTAGTGAGAACAAATAAATAATCAATAATGAAAAATTAACATATAGTGTATTGGTTTCAATAGCGGTGACAGTAACACTATCTGTATTATCTATAAATATAGTAAAATCCCCTTGTAGTGTATCTATTTGATATTGGCTAGAATACAAATGTGCTACATCAGATGAAAAAAGCATATTTTCGTTTTCATCTAGAACTTCAATATTTACTTTATGGATATGTGTATAATGTTCTATATATTCCAAAGCAATTGAAACATCGTTTTCATTTATTAGATGTGTTGTTAGTTGTAGAAATGCACTATTTTCCTCTTCTACTTTGTTTATTAGATAATTATTATTAATGATATATAAGGAAACATTAATAACTAAGAATACAAATGTGATTATGATGGATAAAACAATAATGTTCTTTTTGAATTTTTGATTGATGGACTTATTCATCCAAATCACCTATAAACGAGTAGCCCAATCCATATATCGTCTTTATTATTTCTTTAGGATGTACTTTATTAATTTTCTTGCGTATGTTTCTTATGTGCACATCTATTACACGATCAAATACTTCATCATCAAATGTATATAATACATTCAGAAACTGCTCTCTTGTTATAACTTTGTTATTTTCTTGTATTAACAACCTTAGTATCTGATATTCTACCGTTGTTAAGGCTATCACTTCATTGTTAATCAATATCTGAGTTTTACCTTCTTGGAAGATAATCTCCTTTTTATTGAAGGTAGTTATATTTTCCTTAAAATCTTTTTTGATAAACAGGTTTTCTAGTTTAATAAGAACCTCTTCTTCTAAAAATGGTTTAAACAAGTAATCATCTGCACCTTTTTTTAACCCTTCTAATTTATCTGAATTAGTAGTTTTTGCAGAAATGATTATGATATGTACATTTGATTTCTTTCTGATTTCTTGAATAAATTCTTCTCCTGACATAATCGGTAACATTAGATCTGTCAGGATACAATCTACATGATTTTCTTTAAAATCTTGTAGTGCATCAAACGCATTGAAAGAAGGAAATACGTTGTATCCTGCTTTCAATAGTATATTCGTTAGTATTTGATTAATGTCTTTATTATCTTCTAAAACAATAATTTTTCTCATAGTACCACCCTTTATTTGCTAGGTTTTCATCTCTTTATTCTTACAGCATTATGTACTACTGATATTAAACACAAACTCATAGTTCGAGTTGTGAACATTGGATCTTGTTTTGGTCCATAGAATTGATTTTGGTTCATATTTCGAATTGTTTTTTTTGATGATTCAAAAGCTGTTACTAATTTCATTATATCACTTTTCATCAAAACTGTGTTCGCAGATCACTGAAACAATATTGTCTTGGTATAAACGGTGGGAAAATTGTAAAAGCATTAACATAACAATTCTTTAACATTTATCATATACTATTGGTAAAAAGGAGGTTATTATGAATTTATTTTACAGTATCAAATCAGACTACGATTTTATTGAAACATCTCGACTCGTTAAGCTTGCATTAGTTCAGTCTACTTTCGAAGTGCTTTCTGAATTTAATCTCGCAGATAAACTACGCTCTAAAAACTTACCATATGATGGAGAGTTATACGTTTTTGAAGTTTGTAATCCCACGTACGCATATTCTGTATTAAATACTAAGCCCGATTCAAAATATCTATTGCCTTGCCGAATTACTTTAAGCAAAGGTGAAGATGTTACAGTTGGAATCCTTAATTATGAAGAATTCAGCAAGTTTGGATATCATTCGAGCGATGCAGAGACGTTTGTTTTAAATGAGATCAAACAAGCATTATCAATTGTTAAGAAAGAAATATTAGTTAAACCAACTTTGTAAAAATAAAAAACTTGGCACAGTAACTGTGAACCAAGTTTTTTTTCTATCACATATCGTGAATATACTTATCATTTTTTTAGTGCTTCTTCCGTTCCTTTTATGCAATACCAAACTCAAGTTCAATATCAGTTTCGGAATATTTTGTATTATAAATATGTGTGATTTATTGGTTATCTCTATTCTTTATTAATATAATCCCTACCCAAATAAACCAAATGATTAGTAGAATGCCAAATAATCCTGCCAGATCATTTAACATCGGAATAATTGAGATTATACCGATTATACCTATAACTAATCCTAAGTAATTAAGTCCTTTTTGGAAAACATTTCCCCGTAAAGCAATCAAACTTATAGTAAATATCCATAATCCACCGATAATTTCTCCATAAGCGAAACCTAATCCCAATGAGACTGCTTCAACTCCTGTAAAGACCGATACAGCTTGAACAGGATCGATAGCATAAAGATCAACTGCCACTTTGATTCCACTATTAAAGACCATCCCACTACCAATAAGCAGCGTTGCCCATATAATTCCATAAGCTGTAGCAATATTTAATAAACTGGATTCCGTTTTCTTTAGTTTCTCACGAAGTGCTAGTGATAAAATTACTAAAGCAAATCCAAATATCACGTATGATATAAGATACATCAAAGTGAAAAATCCCTCATAATTACTGATCAACTCTATTTTATCCATTTGATTTGTAATACTAGGATAATCTACTATAAATAAGAAAAAAATTATTGCTGTTAGAAATGCTACTGCTCCATATAAAGCAGATATACCTCCGAGTTTTTGTAAATTTTCAGTTCTATTGTTCATTTTTGTTCTCCTTTTTTTTACTAACCTAATATTCTTACCTTCATTAAATATTGTACTAGAAGGATATGTCTCAGGTTGCATTGTTGATTTCTTTTTTAAATATCTCTAAATCCTTGTCTTTTCTTAATAATTCTACGATTTAATTACTATATCTCAAATATCCTTAATGAATAATGTACCTACTCAATTTGTACATTATTGTAAGATTATATTGTCACATAAAAAAATATAGATAATTCAGTAGGTGTTAGTGCCGGAGAAAAATCTATATAAGATGCATGAAATCTAGAAGCATAAAATAGAAGAAATCATTTTAACCCATTCCAAATTAACTCAACCATATAATCAATTATTATACTATCGCCATCCAAAAATTCCATATATCTACCCAGAGCAAACCCTTCGATCAAGAATCCAATCCCATAAATCAGCAAGTCAATATTAATTCCTTTTTTAAATTCATTATTTTTGATTCCTTCTTCGACTACTCTGCTTAAATGAGAAATCATTCCAGAACTCGCATTTAAGAATAAGTCTTTTGTTTCAGGGACACTCTTAATTGCATCAAAAAGAAAATAGTAATCATTAAAACCTTCAAGTTCCCAATCAGGATTGAGGTTGATAGTTGGATTAGAAAAATGTCTAATAATATCCTTGATTTTACTTTTAGTATCGATACATTTGCTTTCATAACTCATTGAATTTTTTTCAGTAAAATTCAGGTATAATCGAACACACTCTAAAAACAATTCCTTTTTACTAGAAAAGTAATAATATAGTGCTGGCTTAGTCATACCTAATGTTTTTGTAATAGTGCTTAAAGATGTTTTTTGATATCCATTCATTAAAAACTCTTTTAATGCAACCTCTACTAATTGTTGTTTTGAACTCATAAATCATTCTCCTTACTTACCGTTAAGTAAATAATATCTCATTGTTTTTTATTTGTCAACAAAATATATTGTTTTCTTAGTGTTCCAAATTTGGAACTACCTTTTAAGATACGATTTTCCTCTCCGAGCTACGTCTTGGTTTCGATATGTATTGCACTAGAAGTTATTACTTAGAGTGTAGTTCATACTTATATTATTTTTCATTGCAATATATCATGATATTCGTAAGCGTCAAAATGTGTTATGCAATTAATGTCGGAAATACAAGTTTTTGGATGATTTTACACTGAATCGTTCAATTGAAATCATTACATAAGAAAACAGCATAACAATAATGTTATGCTGTAACTTGTTCTATTGTTAAATCGAATTGAGGCTTAGTAAGTATTTCATCATCGAATTCATATCGAAAATTGGTGCATTTTGGTAGAAAAAGTTTGTATTGCCTGAAAGTGAAATTATTCTATTATCTGAGTTAATGTTGATATACTGAATCTCACCAATATGATTTTTCAATTCAGAATCATCTCTCACTCCGTCGTGTCCATAGGTTTCAACTCGATAACCGTAGTCTGTTTTGTAAAGTAGATTATTTTTGTATTGAGATTGAAAGTATACGAAGTCATTATATGATTGAAAGCTCAATTGTAAATCGTCTTCTGATTGTTGATTTTCAAGACCCATTACTTTTTCTTTTGTTAATACTGGTAAAAATGGAGTGTCACTCATATTTGTGTAATCGTACTTTCTAATGGACCAATAATATTTCAGAACAAATGAAGAAGAATTTGTGTGTGAATTTGTAGTATACGCATACATCTTTGACGAGAACTCAAGAGATCCATAATCTGTCTGTTCATTTTCGAAATATAATCGAGTCCCATCAAATGTCGGTTCTACAACACCTTCATAGATTGGATTATCTTCATCATATCCTGTTTCTGGAGTATACTCATATAATAAGAATTCATTTACACCTTGCGATACTGAAGTATAGTTTATTCGATATTCTCTTTCATGATTTGGATTACTTGTGGAAAAGTCCTTAAATACAAAGTCTGTTACGGATTCTACAATATTTTCTGTATTTAATAATTGGTAATCTTTTTTGTTTTGAATAATCACGCCATTATCGAAACTAGTATTAATGATTACCTCGTAATAATTTGTAATGTATGTTTGATTAGCGAGGTTATATTCTTGTTTTCGATTAATCTCAGTTCTTGTATAATCGTCTGCTAGATAATTTGTTACTTCTCTCAAACGATAGTAATCAATGATATTGTCATCGGTATAATGAACTTCTACACTTATTCTTGAAGCTCCAATCTCCACTTTACGATTTTCATAGAGACTAATACCGCCTATCGACAGGTTACTATATCCATTACCACTACCATGATAAGTATAATCAAAAGTCATACTCAATGAGTCATCAGTTTTCTCTACAACTGGCGTTGGACAATTGTATATCAGCCTTGATCCGTGAATATAATTTCCAAACTCATCATAGTAATAACAAGTTTCCATTGGGGGTGTCTCTGCCACCAATATATAATCTCTTTGAACTACAGATATAATAGTTAAAGATACAACAATCGAGAGTATAGTAAGTATCCGAAAAAGACGATAATGTTTGGTTTCGAATTCTTCGTGATTCTCGTATAAGTTTTTCTTAAATATATATAACGTAAGTTTGATTGATAACAAAGCTAAAAATATAAATGTTACTGTGTGTTTTAATATGTATAATATCTGGTTATATCTTGATGTAAACCAAAATGCAACTACGATACCAAATAAAAGTATTAAGTAGTATTTTTTTAAGTATTTAATTGTAAATTCTCCTCTCATAATTTAGTGTGTGTTTTTGCAACGCTAAATTATGATCAACAACGAATCACTTGAAGTCTTTGATAAATCTTATTATATAAAAAGAATCCTTCTCTTTTAGAGTTTTGTACACGAGTATTTATAGGTAACGTAATAGATTTTAATTGTAGTTTAATCTCGGCAAATTTTACGATGCAAATGATTGGCAATAAATACGTTATCAGTATACTTAATCCAACTAGAAGAATAATCTCAGAAACATAAATAATAATGGTGATTAAAACATTTGTGGATATTATACTACTAGGGATTACGCTTATATCAGCAAAATAAAAAACCTGTATTATAGTGAAAAATACAAGAATTATACTAATAATGATGTTCATATTTTTATCGCTTCTCATATTCTCACCTCTTACAGATTATATTTTTAATAATTATACCACATAAACATGTGCTAAAGTGATGCCTTGTTTCAGCGATAGAATCATCTGGCAATATTATCTAACGTGTATCGATATCAATATTCCATTCTCTTCACACATCAATTTCTCGTCGATTGGATCTTTAATAGCAACATCGCATGCAAACATACAACTCATCAACATAAACATAAATATCATTAACAAGTATTTTTCCATAATTCACTCCGCTTACACTGTTTTTATTTCCCTTTTATAGTATATCACAACATTATAATATTAAGATAGTCCCAAATATTGTATTTCTTTTAGGTTATTTATGATACGACTCGTTGTAACGGTAGTTAGTTGCAACTTTTTCACAATAATGAAACTATAAGTACTCTTGGATTCCTTTTATTTCGTTAGCAGACTTTCTTGGAAACACTTTAATAAAATCTATTCCCAATATCTTAAATCTAGAGTTTTTATTAACTCCTCTAAAATTCTTTTTATTCAATTTCATTACACCAGCAATTACATCAGCAAGCTGAATAAAATTAAACTCTGAACTATCCGCCATTCTAACTGATTCAATGTTTTCAACCTGCTCTGGAAGCCAATTTTCCATATTTTCTTTCTCAA
>JBFFLJ010000032.1:0-19541 GCA_041554935.1 Candidatus Izemoplasma sp. | reverse complement strand
CCTCGATGTCGGCTCATCACATCCTGGAGCAGGAGCATGTTCCAAGGGTTGGGCTGTTCGCCCATTAAAGTGGTACGCGAGCTGGGTTCAGAACGTCGTGAGACAGTTCGGTCCCTATCCGTCGTGGGCGTTGGGAATTTGAGAGGAGCTGACCTTAGTACGAGAGGACCGGGTTGGACATACCTCTGGTGCACCAGTTAGGCCGCCAGGCCTACAGCTGGGTAGCTAAGTATGGACGGGATAAACGCTGAAAGCATCTAAGCGTGAAGCCCCCCTCAAGATGAGATTCCCCATTCATTTGAAGTAAGATCCCTTATAGACTATGAGGTTGATAGGGCAGGTGTGGAAGTACGGTGACGTATGGAGCTGACTGCTACTAATAGATCGAGGACTTAACTTTGTAAAAATACAGTATTATTCAGTTTTGAAAGAAAAGTCTGGTGGCGATGGCGAAGTGGACACACCTGTTCCCATCCCGAACACAGCAGTTAAGCACTTTAGCGCCGATGGTAGTACATTGTGCGAGAGTAGGACGCTGCCAGGCTTCTTTCTTTTTTATTTATTCAAATTTATTTATTATAGCAAATCCCGATTGCCTAATTAGCTCAGTTGGTTAGAGCACATGACTGTTAATCATGGGGTCCTAGGTTCAAGTCCTAGATTGGGCGCCATTTTATGGCCCGTTGGAGAAGCGGCTTAACTCACATGCCTTTCACGCATGCATTCACGGGTTCGAATCCCGTACGGGTCACCAGAATAACAATTTATACTTATCCTTGATAGGTATTTTTTTATGCCAGAAAACCAAACAATATTGCCATATTTACTCGTTTATGATATATTATATTTATGAAAGAGGTGGCAGAGGAATGAATTTAAAAGAAGAGTTTAATAAAGAAAAAAATAGTCTAGTAAATGCGAAAAGACCTTACGAGACAGCAGCGTTTTTAATATTTGCGATATTTTTAGTTCAACAAGCATTTTATATTTTTATTAATTTTATTGATTACTTTAAACGTATTGGGGATAGAAACGATTGGGTTAATTTGGGAAATACAACATATCCGGTTAACTTTAGCTTTTCTAGCAGTGGAACAACACCAAACATCCCTTTATTTGTATCTCGTGTTTTAGGGGTTGATTCATCGAAATTTTTCTGGATTTTTATGTCATTATTATTCTTGGCATTATGGTATTTCTTGATTTACTTATTTGTATGGAATTACAGTCGTAAACATGGATATGCGAAATGGACATGGACTGCCTTAATAGCCTTTGGACCGGCATCTATTTTCTTGGTTCCAACGTATCTAATTTACGCAATTTATGTCTTCAGACCTTATGTCTTTCGCTTTATTCGAAAAGGTGTAGACGAATATAAAAAGTTTAGTCCTGACTATAAATTTTCAGAAGATTTGGAAGAAGTTACATTCGAGGAATTTTGAGAGTAAAAAAACGAGTTCATTTGAACTCGTTTTTATTTTACAACAATTGCGTCAATTTCAACTAAAACATCTAATGGTAAACGTCTTACTTCAACTGCGAATCTTGCTGGTTTATGATCTCCAAAGAATTTAGCATATACTTCATTCATGTCCTTGAACATGCCTAAATCTTGCATAAATACACCACATTTAACAATGTTTTCTTTTTTCAATCCTGCTGCTTCAACGATTGCAAGAACATTGTTTAAAGATTGTAATGTTTGATCTTTAATGTCTTCGCTCACTAATGTCATTGTCTCAGCGACAAAAGGTATTTGACCAGAAACATAGAGTGTTCCGTTTGCCATTACACCTTGAGAATATGGACCAACTGCTTTTGGTGCTTTGTCTGTACTGATTATTTTCAAAATACTCACTCTCCTTCATATCAAGTATAACTCTTTCCGTATAATATGTGTAGTGTTTTATTTGATATTTTTATAATTCTAAACTATAATATTCATATAGAAATAAAGGAGGAAAATAATGGAAATTTTAACAGGAAATGTAAACGAAGAAAAACATGTTCCATTTATAGAAGAAATTGAAAATGGATATCGTGTTACAATTGGTAAACCAGCACTTCATCCGATGACAGAAGTTCATTATGTCGAATTTATTGAACTGTATATCGATGGGGAATTAAAAGCAAAAGCGGAATTGAACCCTGGTGATCAACCAATCGCTGTATTTGAAATTGAAAAAGGAAAAGAAGTATTTGCAAGAGAATTGTGTAATCTACACGGTTTATGGCAAGGAGAATTACAATAGAAAGAGTGGAAACACTCTTTTTTATTTGTTTTCATATTGCTTTTAAAATAAAGTTATGGTAATATCATAACAGCAAAACCTTTAAGTTAGTCCAGAGAGACTAGTAAGGATTATGAGCAAAAGCTCAATCAAGAACAAAATCCTTTTCTATGTCTTTCGACTTAGAATTTTTTTATGCCAAAAAAAAATAGAAGAGGAGAAAGAAAATGAAAGAAAGTTTAATGATTGGAATTCAAGAAAAACCAAGTAGTATCGTGCAATGGATCGTATTAAGTTTACAACATGTTTTTGCAATGTTTGGAGCAACTGTATTGGTCCCATTATTGACAGGGCTTGATGTTGGAGTTGCATTAGTAGCAAGTGGTCTTGGGACGTTAATTTATATCGTTTCAACAAAGGCAAAAGCACCTGTATATTTAGGTAGTAGTTTTGCCTATATCGCAGCAATTATTGCATCGGTAATTTCGTCAGCAAATGCATTGGAAATTACTGTTGGAGGAAACGTTCAAATTTACAGTAACATTGGGGAAGTAACACAAGCCATCAGTGATGGATTATTCCAATTTGTTGATGTATATAGTAGTGCATTTATCGGGTTAGTGTTGGTTGGTTTGATTTATATCATTGTCGCAGTAGTGATTAAATTTGTTGGTAGTGCATGGCTTAAAAGATTATTGCCTCCAGTTGTAATTGGACCAATGATTATCATTATTGGGCTTGGATTAGCACCAATTGCGATTGGGTCTGCAGGCCTTAATGGAGATTCAGGATGGCAAACTCCACTTGTTGCTTTAATAACATTTGCTGTTGTTGTTGGAGTAGCACTAAAAGGAAAAGGATTCTTCAAAATTGTTCCGTTCTTAATTGCCGTTTTAAGTGGGTATGCTGTCGCTGCATTATTCACAGTAATCTCACAATCAAGTGGATCGTTTGACGCGATGATTGATTTTGGACAATTTAGTAACTATTCATTCTTCCAAGTTCCAAACTTTACAATATTTGGAACATATGCGATTAATTGGAGTTCAGTATTAATGTTCTTACCAATCGCATTTGTTACAATCGCAGAGCATATTGGCGATCATACAGTTCTTGGACAAATCTGTGAAAAAGACTTTATTACAGACCCAGGATTAGATAAAACATTAATGGGTGATGGAGTAGCAACAATGGTTTCAGCGATGCTTGGTGGACCAGCAAATACAACATATGGAGAAAATACTGGTGTTGTCGCAATGACAAAAGTTGGTAGTGTTTATGTAACAGGGTTAGCAGCAATCTTTGCGATTAGTTTAGGATTCCTTGGATATATTCAAGCATTTATTAGTAGTATTCCTTGGGCCGTTATTGGCGGAATGACTGTTATTCTTTATGGATTAATTGCAGGAAATGGTGTAAAAGTATTGGTCAAATCAAAAGTAGATTTAGGTGAAATGCGTAACTTAATTATTGTTGCAACAATGTTAGTAATTGGTCTAGGTGGTGCAAGCTTACCTCTGAATGACGCAGTTAGCATGACAGGAATGAGTTTAGCAGCAGTTGTCGGGATTATACTTAATGCAATTTTACCGCAAATAGACACAGAATTATATCTATAAAAGACCATCATTTGATGGTCTTTTTTATTTGTTTAAGATATAATGTTTAATAGGTGATATGATGAAATTAGTCCATAATAGTGTTGTTTTAAAAACACCGAAATACGAGGAACTATATTTAACAGAGCAATTGCTTGCCTGTCCAAAAACAATGGAGTTCAATAATAAATGGGGCGGTATTGTGTTATTTCCTGAAACTAAGTGGGAAGCATTCTACAACAACTATGTTCTTGCCCCTACTGCGCATTATTTCCATGTCTATAACCTTGATATGGTTTTTGTTGGTGAGATTAGCACAAAGTATCGAAACGAGTTTAAAAGCGATATTTTAAACCTTAAAATTATGCATCAATTTCGTGGAAATCATCATGGATCAGATGCATTAGTTGCGATGTTGCAATATCTGTTTGATGACGTTGGAATTGATATGATTTGTGACAATGTGGCATTAGATAATCATGATGCAGTAAGCCTTTTAGAATCCTTTGGTTTTGAAAAATCATATACAACAAAAGAGTATGTCATGATGGTATTAAAAAAAGAAGATTTCTATTAAAAAAAGAATGGAAAATACTTGCTTTTAGTTTATAAGTTTGGTAATATAGATATCGGCCAAAAAAATTATTGTATTCAAAAAATCATTATGATATAATAACGTTACTGTGTATACTTTGGTCCCGTGGTGTAGCGGTTAACATGCCTGACTGTCACTCAGGAGATCGCGAGTTCGATTCTCGTCGGGACCGCCATACAAATGCGCCCATAGCTCAACTGGATAGAGTGCTTGACTACGGATCAAGAGGTTGGGGGTTCGAATCCTCTTGGGCGTGCCATATTTTTCGGGAAGTAGCTTAGCTTGGTAGAGCGCCTGGTTTGGGACCAGGAGGTCGCAGGTTCAAATCCTGTCTTCCCGACCATTTAAAATTTAAAGAACAATTATTGTTCTTTTTTTATATATTGACAATTTAGTTAAAAACGTATAGAATTATGTAAGTGGTCACTAACATATCTAGTTTTGAGAGCGTGTTTGAATTGATGATTTTAAATTTAAACAACAAATACAAAACAAGTAGTTTTAGTTGTTGAAGATGGAGTGATAAAATGCAAGACAAAACAGATCAAATCTTAAAAGCCAGCATCGCTGTGTTTACAAAAAAAGGATATTTAGCAACAACAACTTTGGAAATCGCAAAAGAAGCAAAAGTGGCAGAAGTCACATTGTTTCGCAAATTCACTTCGAAACAAAACCTATTTAAACAAACAGTAAAAATACACTTTGAAAATAGGCTTAATGACATTATTAGTATTACTAAGGCTCTTTCTTTAACGGAATTTATAAAATCTATACTTCACGATCGATTTCTAATGATTTCAAAAAATCGAGACCTAGTGCAAATGTTAATCTCGGAATCACTCCTTGGTAACTTACCTGAAGATTTAGATTTTACAAAAATAATTTCATGGCGAATAAAAGAAGCTTTGACAACATATTTTCAACAACACGATTTATTGATTTCAGCATTGCCTTATTCAGAAATCATTGTTGGGATTTTACTTCAAAGTGTAATTTTACCGCAAAATATAGAGTATCACTTATTATCAAGTGATGAACAACATGCGATTATCGAATCATATGTCACACTAATCAAAACTTAGGAGAAAAAAATGATTATTATACTATTTATTACTATTCTTTCGTTATTTGCGTATCATTTTCACTCATTCATTAGAAAATATAACTTGATGATTTATATAGGCGCTTTTATTCTTGCAGTATTGATTTATTGGGGTATTGATACACCGATTCTTACTCCATTTCGACAAGGGTTTTTTGGACTAAGTATCTTTTACATCGTAATGATTGCAGGAGCTTTAAAACACAATACAGCATTACGTAAGCGTTTAATGAGTGTTCGTAGAGAGTACTCAATTATCGGCTTTATACTCGTTTCTGCTCACTCAATACATTATCTTATACAATTCTTAACAGGTGAGATATCAATTCCAATATACGGCATTATCACTTACGTCATTATGATGCCACTATTCATTACTTCATTTGTCATCGTCCGAAAGAAAATGTCTCATAAAACATGGAAACGACTTCAACAATGCGCATATTTAAGTTACTTGGCTTTGTTCATCCACATCATAATTCAAGCAGAGAATATAATAAACTTGGCAGTATATATCTTTGTTTTCACGGTATATCTTATCTTAAAAATAACTTATGAAATCAAGAAATATAAAAGAAGACAACCTAAAATTTAGGTTGTCTTTTCAAAAATTTTAATAAATCTCTTAACTTCTTCTGTATCATAATATGTTCCAGCATATTTCAGCAATTCAGTGATTGCCTCATCATGAGACATCTTTTGTTTATATACTTTATCTGAAGTCATAGACTCGTAAGAATCAATGATTCTTAATAGCCTTGAGTTGTGAGGAATTTCATCAAGTTTCACACCATTTGGATACCCAGTGCCATCAACATTTTCGTGGTGATATAATAACTCCTCAGAAAGGTGTTGGAATTGCGGAACCGCAGCTATAATGCGACTACTAACATCAGGGTGAGTTTTCACTTTGCTCCATTCAAAATCATCTAGAGAGCCGGGATGATTAATAATTTCAGGAGGGATTGCAATCAAACCAATATCATGAAATCTTGTTAGTAAAACCAAATGTTCAGTATCATGCTCGCTTAGATTATAAAACGATGCATATTTTTTTGTGATTTGTTCCATATTATTAACATGAGTCTCGTAATCTTTTAGGCGTGTACTATTCAGCTCGATAAAGCGATCAAGGAACATTCTTCTAGCACGTTTTCCCTCATTTGCTTTGTTTTCATACATAATCTCTTCGGCCTGTTTTAAGATAATATTGAGGTCTTGAAGTTCAGAAGTTTTGGTTGCAAGGCCAATCGAAATAGAAGGTTTGATGATATTGAATAATGATTTATCTGCCAAATCATGAATGCGGTTGACCACCTTTAAAGCATCACTGTTTGTAGTTTGTGGCAATAAAACGGTGAATTCATCTCCACCCCACCTTGCAACAATATCTTCACTTCTTGTTGCTCTTTGAATAATTTGGCTAATCTCTTTAAGCAACTTATCACCTTCTAAATGCCCAAGTGAATCATTCAATAATTTTAACCCATTTGCATCGGAAATAATAATAGAAATAGGGAGTTGTCTGACTACATCAAGCCTCTTCATTTCTTGTTCAAAATGATAACGATTATAGAGGTTTGTTAAAAAGTCATGCTGACTCATAAATTGAATTTCCTCTTGTCTTTCTTTGTCGATTGTAACATCACGAAGAACTAATACCCCACCGTGCGTCGTTTCTGATTCTCCTTGAATAGGAGATATTGTAAACTCAACAAAACCACCAAGATCATCAGGTGACAGTAATTGAAATGAATTATCACTTCGGTAAACGTTGCCGGTTTCTAGAGCTTCAATATAAAGTTCTTCGAAAGACTTTTCGATATTATTAGAATATAAACGAATTACTTCAAAAACCTTTTTGCGGTTAGGGTGTTGAGTTAAACCAAGCAGTGACATTGCTTTGTCATTGATAAGAGTAATTCGATGATGTTCATCACTGACAACAATCCCCTCTCCTACGCTAAGTAACGTTGTTTTTAGTTGCTCATCAGCATCTTTAAATAATCTCATGTTTTCCATTTTTTGGGAAACGTCAATAATTGTTAAATATAGAAATGTTTTCCCATCAAGCTGGATCAACCCAGAATGAACTTCAACATCAAATATTTTTCCATTTTTTTTCTTGTGTTTTTGACTCATTTGTTGATTTACGCCATCTGTATAACTAGATAATGGGGTGGTGAAATTTTCTTTTGTGGTCACAATGACGTTATTGACATTTAAGGATGTAAATTCTTCAAAAGAATATCCATATGTATCCATACTTGTTTCATTTACATCAACAATATTGCCGTTTTCAGGATTGACAAGCAATAGATTCGATTTACTTTTATTAAAGAGATTTCGATATTGAATCTCTGATTCTGTGATTTGAATTTCGTTGAAATATGCTTTTCTTTGAATCAACATAAACATAGCCACAAATAGACTACCTATAGGGTAAATTACAAGAAGAGGGAAGGCAACAATATTAATTGTTTCAAACACAATGTCACGTGGTAACAAAAATAACAACAATACCATGACGACTTGAACGACAAGACCAAAGACGTATAATTCAATCCAACTAATCTTTACGCTGTGACTTTCTTCTTTTTTAAGTCGGAATTGGCGGTACACTAATCCCATAATACTACTTACGATAATCCAGATAACGCCAGTGAATGCGCCCGCTCCACCATCACTGATTCTTTGAAGAGAAGCAAAAAAAGCCCCCATAATAGTTGGGATTAATCCTAAAAAGATACCTGATAGGCTTAGTACAACAGCGCGTGTATCAAATTGTGTCCCTTCTAATATTGGAATTGGAGAACGCATAATTGTGACAACAATAATGCTGACCATGAAACCCATTAATATTTTTCGGAAAATCGGATGGAAGAATTGGTTATTACGAAAAACAGAGTAAACTACTGCTAAACTCATCAATAAAATAATGTTTTGAACAAACTGTAGTAGTAATTCTCCGTTCATAATAATGCACTCCTTTTACTTCGTATATAAACATTATACTTCATATGTCGATTATAATGAAATACTTCTAAAAAATTATATGCTTTTCACCGATAAATACTTGCTTTTAAAACCAACACCGATTATAATATTTAACGGACACTTTAGGTCCCGTAGCCAAGTGGCTAAGGCAATGGACTGCAACTCCGTGATCACCGGTTCAAATCCGGTCGGGACCTCCATTCTAATCATACCGAGTTTATCTCTGAAAACGCAACACGCCATAAATGGCTTTGTTTAGCGCTTAACGAGATAAACTTTTTTATTACATTACAAACTATGAGGTTCCGACCGGATTTGAAAATCTAGCATTTCTATCAAAATCGGAACCTTTTCGCTTATCTAAGGGAAAATAGTATGCTTGAAGCACAATCTAGAGCCTGCTGGATTTGAACTAGTTGATTTTGAGCGATTTTTGGAAAAAATCGCGGTTCCGACCGGATTTGAACTATTTATAGTTATAGTTCTTTAAAGGCCTTAATAAAGGCGAAAGCCCTATATTTTATCTACAAGATAGACTAAAAAACAGACACTCTCTCAAGTGTCAAGGAAAGGGATGTTGTATTATTGGTTTTATCCATGCTATGTAGGGAATAATTTGAAAAGTTTGGAATTAATATTGCAACTACTTGACAATACAAAGTAGTGTGGTGTATAATAACTTCATATTATTTTAGGTGGTGATTATATGGATAACTCCCAATTGTTAAAGGGGATATTGCAAGCATGTATTGTATCTGTAATATCTGAAGGAGAAACATATGGATACTTGATAATCCAGGAATTATCAAAATATGGTTTTGATCATATAAAAGATGGTACTTTATATCCTATACTAACTAGATTGCAAAAGAAGAAGTTGATTAAGAGTAGGATAGGAGATTCATCGTTAGGACCTAAAAGGAAGTATTTTAGTATTACTGAAGAAGGACTTGAGTATTTATCAAACTTTAAAATAGAGTTTGATAATATTGTATCTACTACAAAGAAGATACTTGATAAGAAAGGGGAATAACAATGGATGATAAGAAAAAAAGTTATTTAGATGGAGAATACTTAGAAGCATACAATAAAGCTGAAAGGTATGTTAAACTTTATTCGAACTATAGAGAAACAATAAACGGTAATGATTGTTTGATAGAAATACAAGACGTTCTTTTAATAGCACAGCAAGATGAAAAACCAATTAATGAAGTGATTGGTGATGATTTCAATAAGTTTATTAGAAACGTATACCGTGCATACTATCCATTTTCATTAGTTAACTATGTATATACAACTCATACATTTTCATTGTTCATAGCGTTAGTAATGGTATTAATATTTAGTGTAATTAAATCACCAAATGAAGATGCGTTTACTTATAGTAATGTTTACTTTGTAAGTGTTATGTCTACATTATTTGGTGATTTGATAAAATGGATAGTTGTTAAACTAGCTAATAAAGTTGATTTTATCTTTAATTTTATAACTAAGAGACTAGTTACCACTATGCTTAATAATTTTAGTATGTTACTGTTTATTATACTTGTACCTAATGTATTTGTAACTTTCGCTATTGAGACTTTAGTTGTTGTACTAATATTTATATTGACCTCAACCATAGGTATAGTTTATACCATTAGGATGAATAACGCACATCATGATAAAGTTGGAATTGGTACATTTAAAGAAGCTTTATTTAAAAATATGGATAATAAATATGAGAAAAAGAATAGAAAACTAGTTGAAAAGAACAAAAATCCTCTTACACATTTGGGGTGGGCAGAATTACTAGAAAAACACTATAAAATATATGACGTAGTAACTAGCTTAGTAATTATATTATATTTAGGACTAACTTCATATGTAATATACCTTCAAGTAGAAGATGGATTCTCTGTAGGTGGTGTATTTTTACTAATATTTTTAGTATTAATAACAGTTTTCCTTATGAGTTATTACACTAGTAAAAAAACAATAAATGAGTATATCAAGAGCAAAAGAGAATTTGATGCAAAAAAGTAATTTACGTTGCTTTAGAATGATTAAAGAGAAAACAGAATAGATCACTTATGTTATACTTATATAGACGTTTTTAGAGACTGTAATAATAGGGGAATGAAAAGTGAGAAAAGACTAGGACCCGACCGGATTTGAACTAGGCAGAAGTATGCTCTAAGCATTCAAAAAAAATAAACTCTATCAATTCAAAAAAATAAACTCCATACGTCAGGGGTCGAAAGTGGGATAAACTCCATACGGACAAGACATTAAGAATATCAGATTTGAGACAAAGTTCTCAAATCTTTTTTTGTTCAACTATGAAAAGTAATACAATTGGATGTGTAAATATGTCCAAATAATGCTTATCAAATACTAATGAGTATGATAGAATATATGAAGTGAGAAAAATTAGATATCGCCATTTTTATACTCTGAAAGATGAGTAGTCTCTGGATGTCAATTCAGTGTATAAAAGTAGAAAGTCGGCAGGAATATGATTGCAGGAGAATTGATCAGTTTAGGGACAGCTTTTTTTTGGACAATTACAGTAATTGGGTTTGAAGGAGCGGGTAAACGAGTAGGAAGTTTATCTGTTAATATTATAAGATTAGTTATAGGGATGTTTTTATTAACACTAACAATTCTGATTACAACTGGGTCATTTTTCCCGATTGGTGTTGATCTTTATGATTGGAATATGTTGTTGATATCAGGATTGATTGGTTTAGTGATTGGGGACCTATTTTTATTTCAATCTTTTATCGATTTAGGTGGAAGATTGTCGTTGCTAATTTTATGTTCCGTACCGATAATGACATCGATACTAGGTTACTTCATTTTTGATGAATTTTTGGATCTTGTTACCATGTTAGGGATTGCTATCACATTATCTGCGATAAGCGTTGTTATCTTATCAAGGAGAACAGAATCAAAGAAGTTTGAACCACATATCCTAAAAGGAATTATCTTTGCGACAATCGGTGCAGTAGCACAAAGTGTTGGACTTGTTTTAAGTAAACTAGGAATGGGTGAATCGATAGGTGCTTTTGAAGCAACACAAATAAGAGTAATAGCTGGTTTATTTGGTTTTGTTATATACATATCACTAAGAAAGAAATGGACAGAAGTATTAAGTGCTGTAAAGGATAAAGTTGCCATGAAGTATATCTTATTAGGCAGTGTTTTTGGTCCCTTCTTAGGAGTCTCTAGTAGTCTGCTAGCTATGAAGTACGCAAGTATTGGAGTCACAACTACAATCGCACAATTAAATGTAATATTGATTATTCCGTTTTCTATTTTTATATTTAAAGATAAAGTAAATAAAATTGAAATTATTGCTTCAATCTTTGCCTTTATAGGTGTCGCTCTGCTTTTTATATAGACAAAAATGATTTTTTTGGATGTTATCTGCATATTTTTGAGGAATATTTCTTAATATTAAAAGGCTTCTCTCAGTGAAATATAACAACATTTTAGTTTTGTTATATATCATTTTCTTTAGAAATAGTCTTTTTTTATTTCCCTGTGTGTTACAATATACAGAAAGCACAAATCTGTACAACATATTAATTCTGAGAATAATGAATTATATGATTACATAAAATAAGGACATAGAAAAGAGTATACTTATGGAAATTACAAAACAAAATATTATCATTCGCTCAATTTTAGCAGGGATGTTTATTGGACTTGCTGGAATTGTTTATCTTAGTGTTGAAAATCACGTTATTGGTGCATTGTTATTTAGTTTTGGACTACTCGTAATCGTGAATAAGGGGTACTATTTATATACCGGTAAAATTGGTTACCTATTACCATATTCAAAAGGATATTTGCTCATTATTGGGTTGACAATTATTGGCAATATCATCGGGATTGCAATCATCGCATATCTCTTTAGAGTAACAGGTATTACAGATATAATAATGACAGGAAGTGATCTATTTGTTCTAAAAATAGAACACTTGTGGTATGAAACATTGGCATTATCCATCATGTGTGGAATGATGATGTATGTAGCGGTAGATAGTTATAAGAATGTTAAAAACGATATTGCAAAAAATGTTATCTTAGTTTTTGCTGTGATGATTTTCATCTTATCAAAGTTTGAACATAGTATCGCTAATATGTTATATTTCTTCTTGAATAGCGTGTATTCGTTAAAAGGAATTTTGTACATTATTATTATGATTTTTGGAAATGCGATTGGCGCAGTATTTTTAAATTTACTGAATGTAAAAATAGCAAAATAAGATATTAAAAAGGCATCAATACGAAGTTTCGTATTGATGCCTTTTTAATTTTCGATATATGTGAAATTCAGTAGTGCTATCGTTACAATCTTCAAGAAAAGAATCTCACAAGAAGATGTTGTTATCTTTTCATCATCAGAAATTAATATGTAATTTATGTAAATATTAGAATATTTATGTAATAAACTTACATAAAATAGTTGTAGAAATTTCACAAATCATTGACATGAGTAATGAAAACGCTTATAATAATAGACACTATAAGATATATAGGAAAGAACAATCAATTTAGTTAAGAGGTGTTGAATGTGGTTAAAAACAAAGATATTGCACTAAAAGCAGGTGTTAGTGTAGCTACAGTTTCACGTGTTATGAATCAAAATGGATATGTGAAAGAAGAAACCAAACAGCTCGTAATAAAGACGTTTAACGAATTAGCTAACAAAGATCGCATGTTGAAACAAACAATTTCAAATAATAAAAGCAACATCATTGGTGTTGTTGTTCCGGACTTATCCAATCCTTTTTTTGGAGAAGTCATTAAAGGGATTTCTAACATTGCTGATCAACATTCATGTAGCATGTTGGTATGTAACACAGAAGAACAAATTGAGAAAGAAATTCGATATCTTGATTTATTAAAGACTCATGACATCATGGGATTAATTATTACTCCTAAGACGGATCAAGTTGAATATAATTCTCGTTATCTATATCAACTAGAAGATCTGGGAGTTCCAATTGTATTACTCGATAGGGGAATTAACCTATCACATTTTAATTCGGTATTTGTTAATAATGTTTCAGGATCATTTGATGCTGTAAATGCTTTAATTAATGAAGGACATAAAGATATCGCAATTATTTCTGGACCTATGTCATCAAAACCAGGACGCGAACGTTTCTATGGTTATGAGAACGCAATGCGTGTAAATAACATTGAAGTAAAAGATGAATTTGTCTTCTTTGGAGATTTTAAACTTGAAAGTGGATATCAACTAACAAAGAAAATCTTAGAACAACCTCATCTACCAACCGCAATCTTCGCAACAAATAATATGATGGCACAAGGAAGTATTAAAGCACTTATCGAACATGGATTATCAATTCCTAAAGACATTTCCTTTATTAGTTTTGATGATGTTGATATGTTTGAAATCATGAATCTCAATATTTCAACGGTCTCAAGACCAACAACATTAATGGGAGAAGTAGCCGCAGAAACATTATTTGAGCTAATCCACAATCATAAGGGCAATCATAAATCAATCAATGAAATACTCTTAGAAACCAAATTGGTATTACGAGGATCTGAAAAAAAAGTAGCGAAATAAGGAGTGAGTCATTATGAATAAAAAAGACATTGAAGAAATCGTTAGAAATGAAATCATCGCGACAGTCTTACAAACACAAGAATTCTACGTGGTTGGAAACTGGAAGATGAACAAAACCAAACAAGAAGTAATCCAGTTCTTAAATGAGATAAAAGATGTTGATTTTGGTGCCAAAAACAAAGTCGTAATTATTCCTCCGAACCCATATTTATATCTGTTTGAAGAAGCACTTCGCTATAGTCAAGTCCAATATGGTGCCCAAAATCTTTTTCCAAAAGACAATGGCGCATTCACAGGGGAATTATCAATATCAATGGTTCGTGATTTTGGCTGTACATATGCGATTATTGGACATTCGGAACGACGCACACTATTTCTAGAGGACAATCGTTTTATCTCGAAAAAAGTTCGTTCTTGTGTTCAAAATAATATTATTCCAATTCTATGTATTGGTGAAGATTTAGAACTACGAAAAAACAACTCGTATAAACAACACCTAGTAGATCAAATCAAAGAAGGACTATCGCGTGTGACAAAGGAAGAGTTAAGTCAAGTTGTAATTGCTTATGAACCAATCTGGGCAATCGGAACTGGTGAAACTGCATCTCCTGAACAAGTGGAAGAAGTGCACATGTTCATAAGAAAATATCTTGTCGATACCTATGGCGAAGCAATTGGGAAAGCAATTCCATTATTATATGGGGGAAGCGTTAAACCAACTAACATCAAAGATCTTGCTCTCGCAGAAAGCGTATCAGGATTTCTTATTGGTGGTGCAAGTTTAGAAGCAAAAACACTAATTGAAATGAATCAAATTTTAAATGGTAAATAAGTAATCCACAAAATCTAGAGAAGGGTTGTGAAATATGGAACTGAACAATTTTGACAAAATAGTAAAAACTGTTACAGCAAATATTCTTGAAAAGCTTGAACTCAAAACACAATCACAAGTATTTGATAAATCATGTCTAATTTTACTTCCCAATATCGGAATAGGCATGAAGGATTATCTAAAATATATTACAACAAAGTACACTGACTATCAAATATTCTTGGGAACTACTGAACCTCTAAAAAACACTACTGAATTAACAAAACACAGACAACTACAAATCATTGACTTTAATCTTAATGATACTTCTTTCAACAATATTATAGATACCGTTGAAACAATTATCATAATTGGATTAAAACTAAGTCAATTGAAGGCATTAACTAATTTGGACGATACCGAAGAAATTAATCATATTATTTTATCAAGAGCAATGGCAAATAAATCTCTTAATATTATGATAAATAGTAATGCATCAATTATCAAAAAAATGAACCCAATTATTCGCGATATTGAACAGTTGGGAATTCAAGTTGTCAATATTCAGCAACGTCATATTAAAACAGTCGAAACAATTGATTTGATCACAGAAAATTATGTCATGGATTTATATAAAAATGGATCGAATCGTCTAGTCGTAAATAAAAAACAATTGATTACTCCACTGGCCAAAGACAAACTACGAGAATGCAATATGACAGTCGAGTATATTGAGGAGGATAAACAATGAGTACAACAGAACTAATTGAAAAACTACGTCGTGAGATGGAAGAGAAATATGGTGACAACAAAACACCAATTGCCCCTAATGTATCAGGATATGTTGGGTGCTTTGAAAAAGTTGAAGATGCGATAGCCGCATCCAAACATTCTCAAAAACAACTGATGACTTTAACAATGAAAAAACGTGCTGAAATCATCGCAGCAATGCGTAAAGTCAGCATCGAAAACGCAGAAAGACTAGCGGTAATGGCGCAAGAAGAAACAGGTTTCGGACGCGTTGCTGATAAAATTATTAAGAACTTATTAGCTGCCGAAAAAACGCCAGGTACAGAAGATTTACATTCTCTTACATATACAGGTGATGACGGTATGACATTAGTTGAACTTGCACCATACGGAGTGATTGGATCAATCACACCATCAACAAATCCAAGTTCGACTGTAATCAATAACTCAATCAGTATGGTAGCTGCCGGAAATGGTGTTGTCTATAATCCTCATCCAAGTGCAAAAAAAGTATCTTCAGAAACAATTTCAATCTTAAACAAAGCAATTTTTGAAGCAGGTGGACCAAAAGAACTATTAACTGCACCACTGAATCCAACAATGGATACCAGTCAAGTCATTATGTCTCATATGGATATTAGAATGCTGACAGTAACTGGTGGTGAGGGTGTTGTAAACGTCGCAATGCGTAGTGGTAAAAAAGTTATTGCAGCCGGTCCAGGAAACCCTCCTGTTATCGTAGATGAAACAGCAAATATCAAAAAAGCAGCAAATGATATTGTAAAAGGTGCAAGCTTTGATAACAACATCTTATGCATCGCTGAAAAAGAAGCTTTTGTGTTAAACAGCGTATTCAATGAATTACGCAACGAAATGATTCATTGTGGAGCTTATGAATTGAAACGTCATGAAATTGACATTGTAACCAATGAAGTCTTTACTAAAGACAAAGTGGGTAATACGGTTGTCAATCGAAAATATGTTGGGAAAAAAGCATCAGAAATCTTAGCAGCATGTCATATCCCGACACATAACGATGTAAAATTAATCATCGCAGAAGTACATGAAAAGCATCCATTTGTGACAATTGAAATGTTGATGCCAGTTTTAGGAATAGTTCGTGTATATTCAATTGAAGAAGCAATTGAAAAAGCAGTTATTGCTGAAAATGGGTACCTTCATACGGCGATAATGCATTCAGAAAGTGTGACAAACTTAACAAACGCAGCACGAGCATTAAACACTTCAATCTTTGTTAAAAATGCTCCTTCTTATGCCGGTCTTGGAATTGAAGGAGAAGGATTTACAACTTTAACAATCGCAACTCCAACAGGAGAAGGATTAACATCAGCTCGTAGCTTTACAAGAATTAGAAGATGTACATTATCTGGTGGGTTCAGAATTATCTAAAGTAACAACAATTAGGAGTGAGTACAATGAGTGAAAACTATATTCAAAATATCCAAAATGCCGGAATTGTTGGGGCTGGTGGAGCAGGATTTCCAACCCATGTTAAACTGAATGCAAAGGCAGAAGTTGTTATCATTAATGGTGCGGAATGTGAACCATTACTCCGCGTTGATCAACAACTCATGGAAGTCGAAAGCAAAGAGGTTATTGAAGGATTACGTATTGCACTTGCACAAACTGGTGCAACTCGTGGTGTGATTTGCCTCAAAGGAAAATATAAACAAGCAATTATTAACCTTGAAGAACTAGTTGCGAATGAACCGCAAATGGAGATCCAAATTATCAGAGACTTTTACCCTGCTGGAGATGAACAACAACTTGTTTACGAAGTAACAAAAAAAGTTGTTCCAATGATGGGCATCCCTCTAGATGTTGGCGTTGTCGTTATTAATGTTGCAACAACTATTCATATCGCAAAAAATCAGCCGGTTACCGAACGTGTTATCACGGTGACGGGAGCTGTGAACATCCCCCAAACATTTACCGCTTCGGTCGGAACGTCATTCAGAGAGCTTATCGAAGAATGTGATGGACCAACAGATTTAGAAAACTACAGTCTAATTGTTGGTGGACCAATGATGGGGTATGTTGAATCAAACTGGGATTCACCTGTCACAAAACTGACAGGGGGAATCATTGTCTTACCAAAACACCATATGTTGATTGTCAAAAAAACACGTAAGACAGAAACCGATTTACAGTTAACCAAAGCAATTTGCTGTCAATGCAGTCTTTGTACTGATATGTGCCCACGTAATATTTTGGGTAAAAATACCGAGCCACATAAAGTCATGAGAGGACTCGCAAATGAAGACCCCAATGCACTAGGAACAATTGGTTCAGTAATATCATGCTGTGATTGTGCATTATGTAGCTTATATGCTTGTCCAATGGATCTAGACCCAGGAAAAATCACGAATATGGTAAAACAAAGTTTACTTAAAAAAGGCGCAAAAGCAAACAACGAAGTACCATATGAAGTTGATCCCCTACGAGACAGTAAAAAAGTTCCAACCAAACGTTTAATCGCCCGTTTGGAACTAACAGAATATGATGTCAAGGCACCGTTAAATCAAAATATCTTTCCAACAAAAAAAGTTCAAATTGTTTTAAAACAACACATTGGTGTTGCAGCAACACCAGTTGTAAAAGTGGGTGATCAAGTTTCAAAAGGAACGTTGATCGCGACTTGTTACAAGCAACTTGGAGCAAATATTCATGCCAGTATCACTGGAAAAGTTACCAATATCACAACAAAATTTATTGAGATTGATGCATAAGGAGGAACAAATATGGAAGCATTAGGAATGATCGAGTTAAACAGCATCGCTCGAGGAATAGAATCTGGAGATGCGATCATCAAAACCGCAAATGTTCAATTAGTTGGCGCTTATGCAGCATGTCCTGGTAAATACATTGTAATGATCCGTGGTGAAGTATCTGCCGTTAAAAGTGCAATTGAAGTCGGTGCAAAAACCGCAGGAAAATCACTAATCAACGATATTGTAATCGCCAATCTTCATGAACAAGTATTTGCAGCACTGAGCAGTTCAACAGAACTGGAAGCAAAAGGAGCAGTTGGTGTTGTTGAAACATACTCATTAGCGACTGCTGTATTAGTATCTGATGCTGCTGTTAAAGCAGCAAATATCGAATTGTTAGAAATACGCTTAGGGCGTGGCCTCGGTGGTAAAGCATTCACCGTTATGACAGGAGATGTCAGCAGTGTAACAGCTGCTGTTGAAGCTGCCGTTGTCGCCAACAAAGAAGATGGCCTTATCGCTCACACAGCAATTATTCCAAGAATCAGCAAAGAGATGTTACGAACACTTTTATAAAATAAATAAAGGAGAAATGAACAATGAAAGAAGCATTAGGATTAGTAGAAACAAAAGGTTTTGTCGGAGCAGTCGAAGCAGCTGACGCAATGGTAAAAGCAGCTAATGTTAGATTGATCGGAAAAGAGAAAACAGGTAGCGGATTAGTAACAATCATGGTACGTGGTGATGTTGGGGCTGTCAAAGCAGCAACGGAAGCCGGAGCTGATGCAGCACGCCGTGTTGGAGAATTAGTATCCGTACATGTTATTCCAAGACCACATGCTGATGTCGAAGACATGTTAAGCAAAAAAGAGTAAAGATTCACCCAAAGAAAACGGAGGAAACAACTATGAAAGAAGCATTAGGATTAATTGAAACAAGAGGATTTGTTGGCGCTGTAGAAGCAGCTGACGCAATGGTAAAAGCAGCAAATGTAACATTAGTAGGAAAAGAAAAAACAGGTAGTGGATTAGTAACAATTATGGTTCGTGGAGATGTTGGAGCTGTCAAAGCCGCAACAGAAGCTGGAGCTGACGCAGCTCGTCGTGTTGGAGAATTAGTAAGTGTTCATGTT
>JBFFLJ010000031.1:0-20816 GCA_041554935.1 Candidatus Izemoplasma sp. | reverse complement strand
GGATTGAAATATATTATGCAAGCATTGAATGTTCCAAAGGGTATCATCGCTATTAAATCTGAAAAGAATCCATTGTATCAAGTGCTATCACAAGTTTTACGAGTTCGTTTTCCAGAAATGGATGTCGAAGTCGCAAAACTTGGAAACTATTATCCTCAAGGTTGGGAAGTAGAAGTATTTAAAAATGCCCTTGGGATCAATATACCTCATGGTGAATTGCCAATGAAATATGGCGTAATTGGATTTAATGTTTCAACGGCGGTTGGAGTATTTGACGCAATCAAACATAATTTGCCAGTTATTAAACGTCATTTTACGTTAACTGGTGATGCAATTAAGTTCCCACAAAACTATCGAGTACGTGTTGGAACAAGTGTTAAAGAACTAATTAAATTAAGTGATGGTTATGTTGATGGCATTGAAGAAATTAATGTGATCATGGGTGGACCAATGATGGGGACATCAACTGTCAATGATGATGTAATTGTTTCGAAAACAACAACATCAGTCATTATCTTAAAAAATGTTGATTATATTGAAGAACCTTGTGTTCGATGTGGTAGTTGTGTATATAGTTGTCCGGTTCATATTGAACCTGTTCAAATAATGAATGCTGTAAAACGAAATGACAAAGATGCGATGAAAGGACTTGAAGCTTTCAAATGTATTGAGTGTGGACTTTGTGCGTATGTATGTACCAGCAAAATTCATGTTACTGATTACGTTCGTAAAGCTAAAAAGTTAATTGGGTGATTAAGATGGAACAAACAATACCAAAAATTATTCGAAAAACATCACCATACTTACGCCGACCGCAAGCTAACGTAACAAGAATGATGCGCGATGTAACAATCGCTTTGCTTCCTGTTGTGATTTTTGCAATTTATAAATTTGGGTGGAACGCCCTTATCATATTAGTTTTAAGTATTGTATCAATGATGGTAACAGAATATATCTATTACCAAGTTGTTGATAAAATCAACGGTGAATCATTTAAATTCAAAAACAAAAGCTTTACGTTACATAATTTTAGTGTTGTAACAAGTGGTCTGATATATGGATTAACACTACCAGATGAGACACCATATTATATTGTTATCTTATGTGGAGCACTAGGTATTTTCTTAGCAAAATTGATTTTTGGTGGGATGGGACAAAATATCTTCAATCCAGCCGCTGTTGCAAGAATCTTAGTGTTATTAAATTATGCTACTGTTGTTGATTATCAAGTTGATGCAATTGGGGGAGCAACTGCTCTTCAAGTAGCAGCAACAAATCCTTATAGTGTGGAATTATTATCTAATTTCCATATCATGAATTTGATAACTGGAATGGGGATTCCCGGAAGCATTGGAGAAGTTAGTGCAATTCTCTTAATTGTTGGGGGAATATACCTTGCATTACGTACTAGCTTTGAAGTTCGCATTCCGTTAATGATGGTTGGAACTGTATTTATCCTTGCGTTATCAGTAGGGTTATTTATTCCAGGACTAAACGCCTTTGAGTACGCGTTATTCCATGTCTTTAGTGGGGGATTAATCTTTGGTGCTATTTTCATGGCAACGGATCCAATTACCTCCCCAATCACAAAACCAGGGCGGATTGCCGCAGGATTTATGATGGGATTCATCACCTTTATTATCCGTATCTTTGGGGCATATCCTGAAGGGGTAGTATTTAGTATTTTGATTATGAATATGTTCGTTTCAACATTTGATTATTATAAGTGGACGGAATCGCAATTCTCGAAAAAAAGAACTTTGATTTTTGTTGGAGTTATTGCGCTCTCTATTCTTGTGACGTTAGTAGGTGTGCATTATGCTAGATAAGTTTAAAACAGCATTTGTGTTAACACTCATCGGGGCATTGAGTGGTGTCAGCATTTATTTCGTAAATGATTTTACAGAGGAATTTATTTCCGAAAATATAAGAGTAAAAGAAGAAGGATTTTATAAAGATATCTTTGGAGTCAGTGATGATGTAGAAATTACATTTACAAAATCAGCTATTGATGATTTAGAAGAGGTTATCGTATATTTAAAAGATGACAACTCATTAGTTGGATATATTTATAAAGCTTCTGATAAAAACAATTATGGAGATATTACTGTCTTGGTTGGAGTTAAAGATGGTAACTTAGAAAACGTCGTAATTTCTAAAACAACGAATACACCTAACTTTGCCAATATAATTAAGCAAGATTATTTACAAAATTTTACCGGACAAAGCACAAGTGATGTGACTTTTGATGCAAAAACTGGAGCATCATACACATATGGTAGTGTTGAAGATATTGTTACATCTGCGGTAGAGTATTATAATGCTGAAAGAGGTGACGAATAATGACTAAAAAAGAAAATTTCTTAAAAGGATTTATCAAAGAAAATCCAATATTTGTCTTCTTACTTGGAATGTGTCCTGCCTTAGCAGTTACCGCAACATTTGAAACTTCGTTAGGTATGGGAATCTTAGTTATCATGGTATTAACATTAAGTAATACGATTATTAGTTTGGTTCGAAAATACATCCCTGATGATGTTAGAACACCTTCTTATATCGTTATTATCGCTACGCTTGTTACAATCATTAGAATGTTAACAGATGCGTTTGCTCCTGATTTAGCAGAAGCACTTGGTGTCTTTATTCCTTTGATTGTTGTAAACTGTTTGATCTTGGGACGTGCCGAATCATTTGCATCAAAAAATAATGTCGTTGACAGTGCAATTGATGGCGTTGGAATGGGTCTTGGATTTACATTTGCTTTGGTTGTAATCGGAATTTTCCGTGAGTTACTGGCAACTGGGGGTATAATGTATGGAGTATATTTACCATTCTTTGTTTCAAAAGAAATTACATTATTCAGTTTTGATATGATTATTCATCTCTTTAATGACACATTTGTGATTAAAGATTACATGTTATCAATGTTTAGTCTTCCTCCTGGAGCGTTTATAGCTTTAGCATTTATCTTAGCATTTATGCAAGGAAGAAAAGCAAAAAAAGATCGTATTGCAGAAAATGAACGATTGAAAAAAATTCAGGAATTGAAAGAAAAAGCTGCAATGAAAAAAGCCGCTGCTGCAAAATTAGCAAAGGAGGCTGCATAATATGAGTTGGACAGTATTTGTTGTTGCGATTGTCAATGCAATGTTAATTAACAATGTTATCTTAATGCAGTTTTTAGGGATTTGCCCATTCTTGGGTGTATCTAAAAAAAGCAGTAGTGCAATTGGAATGAGTGCAGCTGTAGGATTTGTAATGATTATCGCTTCATTGGTAACATATACAATTTATTCATTAATTTTAGTTCCTTATGGAATAGAATATATTCAAACAATTGCATTTATTTTAGTCATTGCATCTTTGGTGCAATTAGTTGAAATGATTTTGAAAAAGTTTAGTAAATCATTATATAAAGCACTTGGTATCTATTTGCCTTTAATTACTACAAACTGTGCAATATTAGGTGTTGCTGAAGGAAATATTAGTAATATATATTCTTCAGACATTTCGTTTATTAGCGGGTTTGGAGTTGCTGGATTTACAGCACTTGGAACAGCTTTAGGGTTTGGATTAGTCATCTTCGCTTTTTCATCTATTCGTGAAAAATTAGAATCATCTAATGTTCCTGAAAGTTGGCGAGGAGTTCCAATTAGTTTAGTTGTAGCAGGAATTATGAGTATTGCTTTCTTAGGACTTGCAGGTGTGATTTAATGAATTTTATTATTGAACACTTTGTGCCAATTATGTTAATTGTCGTATTGGTTTTACTATATGTACTAACATATAAACTTAACAAAATGACACCAGTTCCCGAGGAATGTAAAGAAGATATAGACTTAGCAGCATGCAATACGTGTAAAAATTTTGCATGTTCGCTTAAAGGTTAGGTGAAGATATGGCTGCGTTAATTACTTTAGGAGTTATGGGTTTATTATTAGGACTTGGATTAGCTTTTGCTGCTGATATTTTAAAAGTTGAAGTAGATGAAAGAATTGAAAAAGTTATCAGTTTACTTCCCGGTTACAACTGTGGTGCTTGTGGGTACCCAGGTTGTTCAGGCTTTGGTGAAGCAATTGTTGAAGGTAATGTTGATAAATTATCATTATGTAAACCAGGAAAAGATGAAAACTATGATCCGATTATTGCATATTTAAATGATCATCCTGCACCTGATGGAACATTTGTAAAGGTGACAAAATAATTTTTTTAGGCATCAAACTTTTGGTTTGATGCTTTTGTTTTATTAGGAACGTTTTGAGATAAAATCAAAATAATAAAAAAGCAATTCAATAATGCTGATGATAACGTTATCATTCAATAAAAAGTAAGTTGTATTAGTTGAAAACACCAAACTATAATGATATAATACATACGGACTTTTTAAGGAAAACTACAGTTATAGAAAGGTGATTTATAATGAAAAGAATTTATATGTTTGGTGAGGGTACTAAAGAACAAAAGAATTTACTTGGTGGTAAAGGTGCTAACTTATCAGAAATGAAAAACATTGGTGTTCCTGTTCCAGCAGGATACACAATTACAACAGAAATGTGTAATGAATATTACAAAAATGGTGGAAAAAACTCAGACGAATTACTTGCTGATTTAAGAACTTACACAAAAAGACTAGAAGAAGAAACAGGTAAAGAATTTGGAAGTAACTCAAATCCATTATTAGTTTCAGTTCGTTCAGGTGCTAGAGTATCAATGCCTGGTATGATGGACACAATTTTAAACTTAGGATTAACAAATGATGCTGTTAAAGCAATGGTTGAAAAAACAGGAAATCCTAAATTCGTTTATGATATCTACAGAAGATTTATTCAAATGTTTGGAGAAGTTGTTCAAGGTGTTGAATATGATTTATTCGAAGGTGTTATTGATGGCGTTAAAGAGAAAAACAACTACAAAGGTGATTTAGAAATCACTGCTGAAGATTGGAAATTTGTAAGTGACGAGTTTTTGAAAATTATTGAACAAGAAACGGGAGCTCCATTCCCACAAGATCCATATACTCAATTAGAAATGGCTGTTAACGCTGTATTTGAATCATGGGATACTCCTCGTGCAGTAATCTATCGTAACCATAATGGAATTGATCATTCTTGGGGAACTGCAGTTAATGTTCAAGAAATGGTATTTGGTAACACTAGTGAAAATAGTGGTACTGGGGTATTGTTTACAAGAAATCCTAAAACTGGTGAAAAAGAAATTTTTGGTGAATTCTTATTCAACGCTCAAGGTGAAGACATTGTAGCAGGAATCCGTACACCATTAAAACTTCAAGAATTTGCTGAAGTTTCACCTACAATCTATCAAGAATTAGAAGACATTTTAAATGGGTTAGAAGCTCATTACAAAGATATGCAAGACGTTGAATTTACAATTGAAGAAGGAAAATTATTCTTGCTTCAAACACGTAATGGTAAACGTACTGGTGCTGCAGGAGTAAGAATTGCTGTTGATATGGCAAATGAAGGATTGTTAACAAGAGAAGAAGCTGTTGCTTCAATTGATGTTAATGCAATCGATCAATTATTACACCCTGTCTTTGAAGAAAAATCGTTAGCAAAAGCAGAAGTATTAACAACAGGATTAGCTGCTTCTCCAGGTGCTGCATACGGAAAAATCGTATTCAGTAGTGAAAAAGCTGCGCAAATCAAAGAAGAATCGGGAGATAAACTATTATTATTCCGTAAAGAAACAAGTCCAGAGGATATTGAAGGAATGATCGTCTGTGAAGGATTTGTTACACAACTTGGTGGAATGACATCACATGCCGCAGTAGTTGCTCGTGGTATGGGTAAATGCTGTGTATCTGGATGTAGTGAATTATCAATCAATGAAGATGAAGGATATATGACAATCAATGGTAAAAAATATCCTGAATTAACTCCATTTAGTATTGATGGAACAACTGGGAATGTTTACGCAGGGGCAATTGAAACAAAAGCTCCAGAATTCAGCCCTGAATTCCAAACAATCTTAGAATGGTCTAGAGCAATCAAACGTTTGGGTGTTAAAGCAAATGCTGATAATGAAAGAGATAGTTTACAAGCTCTTAAATTTGGTGCAGAAGGTATTGGACTATGCCGTACAGAACATATGTTCTTTGACGAAGAAAGAATCTTAGATGTTCGTCGTATGATCATTGCTGATACTGTAGCAGATCGTGAAAAAGCATTAGAACAAATTTTACCTCACCAATTAAAAGACTTTAAAGAAATCTTTAATGCAATGGATGGAAAAACAGTTTGTATTCGTTTGTTAGATCCTCCTCTACATGAATTCTTACCACAAGAAGACGAAGTAGAAGAAGTTGCGAAAAACTTAAATATCGCTCCTGAAAAATTACATAGAGCATTGGAAAGTTTACATGAATTTAACCCAATGTTAGGACATCGTGGATGTCGTTTAGCAGTATCTTATCCAGAAATTACTGTAATGCAAGCAAAAGCAATCATTATGGCTGCAATTGCTGTTGCAAAAACTGGAAAAGTTGTAAAACCTGAAATTATGATTCCATTAATTTCAACAATCAATGAGTTAACATACTTAAAAGAATTTATCGTAAAAACTGCTGATGAATTAATCAAAGAAGCAGGAGTTACATTAGATTATAAAGTTGGTACAATGGTTGAAACACCACGTGCAGCTTTAATTGGTTCTGAAATCGGAAAAGAAGCACAATTCATTTCATTTGGTACAAATGACTTAACACAAATGACATTTGGATTTAGCCGTGACGATGCTGGTAAATTCTTAAAAGAATATGTTGAGAAAAAAATCTTGCCAAGTGATCCATTTGCTGCAGTTGATCAAACTGGTGTTGGTAGATTAGTTGAATTAGCTACAAAAGATGCACAAGCTGCAAACGATAAAATTGTTGTTGGTGTTTGTGGAGAACATGGTGGAGAACCTACTTCAATTGACTTCTTCCATCGTGCTGGACTTGATTATGTATCTTGTTCACCATTTAGAATTCCTGTGGCAATCATTGCTGCAGCACAAGCTCAATTACGTAATAAATAAGACAAATATGTCACTGAAAAGCACTTATTATTAAGTGCTTTTTTATTTTTAAAATGGTATAATCAAAGGAGAGGTGACATTTATGAACTATATCATTATTATTTCATTTATCGCAATGGTTCTATTCGCACTTGTTTTTGCTTTTCCAAGAAATGTCCTTGCGATGGTTCATCGAAAAGAAAACAATTGTCCAGAGTGTTTTGAAGATTCTGAAGTGCTTTTCGTATACTTTGTATCCGGGTTATTCTTTTTTGTGGCATTAATTGTTTTGTTTTCACAAGTAAGCGGATTAAGTTAATGCCCATATTCGAACGAATCGTTGGAGCTATTGTTGTCATTGGTCTTCGCATTGTGATTTTTCCAAAAAAAATATTTCGAAACCAACTTAATTCAATAAATACAGACGATGTCACAATTACTCCAATCTCAGGTGTTATCTTTGCCGGTATTACTCGTGTAACATTAGGTATATTAATCATGATTGGAGTGGTTTCGTTTGGAATATAATATTGATCCTTCCTGGCAACCTTTTTTTCTTCTTGAACAACAAAAACCATATTTTCAAAAACTCGATCAATTCATTGCCAAAGAATATCAATCAAACGAGATATTTCCAGCATATGATGATCTTTTTACGGCGTTTTTATTGACACCTTTTCACAATGTTAAAGTCGTGGTTATTGGTCAAGATCCATATCACGATTTCAATCAAGCACATGGATTAGCTTTTAGTGTTAAGAAAGATAATCCGATTCCAAAATCACTTCAAAATATTTACAAAGAACTCAAAAGTGATTTGGGAATCACACCGCCACACCATGGGGATTTATCACATTGGGCAAAACAAGGAGTGTTGTTACTAAATACAATTTTGACAGTAGAAGCGCATAAACCTCTTAGTCATAAAAATCATGGATGGGAAACATTCACAACCCATGTCATTGATGCCTTAAATAAAGATGACTCGCCAAAAGTTTTTGTGTTATGGGGGAACCAAGCAATATCAAAACAAATCTTAATTACCAATCCTTGTCATCAAATTTTCACGTCTAGTCATCCTTCTCCATTGTCTGCGCGACACTCCTTTTTTGGGAGCAAAGTATTCTCGCGAATTAATACATTTTTAAAACAAAAAAATAGCACAGAAATTGATTTTAAAATACCGAATTAACACTTGATTTCAATGACATTTCAGTATACAATATTAGACATCAGAGTAACTACTTTGCGTTAAGTGTTATACCATGGGATGTCGGGTATAAACGAACACTATTCGTGGCGGTAAGGTAGTGCGTCCGCTGGAAAAATGTCTTCGTTGAGTTTTTTATTGTGGACCTCTTAAATTAGGAGGTTTTTTCTTATGAGAAAAAGTATGTTTACCACGCATACACTCGTCAGAATATCATTACTGATAGCGATGAGTGTTATGTTAAAATCATTTTTTAGTCTTGAAACACAAATATTCAGATTATCATTTTTCGATATTCCATTGATTATTTTAGGAATTTTCTTTGGACCATTAGCTGCATTAGTATCAGGATTTATTGTGGACTGGATGCATGTCTTATTTAGTCCTTTTGCCTTCACATTTAACTGGATGACATTATCAACAATTATGTGGGCAGTAATCCCAGCAATCTTTTTGTATAAGCGTCAGTATTCAACAAAAACACTAGCTCTTGTAATCATCTTTACTTCTTTCGTAGCATTTTCACTTAATACTTGGCAATTATACCGCTGGTATGGAACAAGTCAACTTGTGATATACGCTCAAGGTATTGTAGGTCCGTTGTTACCAAGAATTGTCACAATGGTAATCAAATTGCCAATTCAAGTGTATGCGATTCATCATGTTTTGAATCGTTTAGCAGCAACATTTGACGAGTTATCATTTAATAAATAGAACAAAAAAAGACTCTTTGTAAAGAGTCTTTTTTTATATTTCAATTATTTTTACTTCGCCCGGACCGAGGTGAATATCTAATGTGTCGTAATCAATAAATTGTGTAAAAGCACGGGGTTCTTCGTGAGTACTAAATAGCAATGCTCCTTCGATTTCATGATTGTTTGAAATTTGACGAAGGTGATGAATATTTATCCGCGAATATTGTTCTTGGAATGAATTGGCGTTTGCGAATATTAACAAGCAATTTTCTTTGTTTATGGTTTGATTTACGTAAGATAAACCAATCAAGGTTTTATTGTTGGCTTCGGAGTATAAAGGTATATAGGCATTTTTATCTGTTATTTGGTTGATGTATTTTTGACGAATTGGTTTGATAAAATCTAGTGTATCAGGAAGTTCCCAACGACGAGGATTTGTGTAATGAAATTGATACTTATCAAACAGTGCAAGTTTACCATAATAAGGGTCGTTTGGATCTAATTGATATTGTTCATTATGATCACAATCAATTCCCGTATTCATTGGTTGACGTTCATATATTTCCTGGCCACTATTAATAAAAGGAACTGAATTTGGAATAAACATGTTTAATATAGTAAGTAGTTTTGACAATGTTTCATTGCCTTCACGTGCAGCGAGACGAGGCGTGTCATGTGTCTCACCACATGCAAATACCGGTATTGGAAGATTGTTAGATTCATTTATGAAATCAAACAAGTTGCCTTTCCAAACTCTTGGTTCCATAAGAAATCCGTTTCCAATGATGACGTTATATCCAGCCTCTTTCGCTTTTAATGCATTATACGGATTTAACTCCTCAGCAACGAAGCAGAAGTCTTTATCGTGAAGCCTAGCGGCATTCATTATCATATCTAATAATTCTTTTGGCAAAGCATGCCCCATATCGATGCGCGCACCATCGATTCCGAAACGTCGTTGATAACTTGGCACAATGTCAGATAGACGTTCCCATAATTCTTTGTTAGGTATTTCCCCATGATACATATTTGATTTGATTGTATCAAATAAAATATAGGGGGGGCGATCTGTTGTGTCTAAAAATCCTAAGGTTTCTTTTGGAAAGTCTTGGTACATTCTAAAAAATGTAATATCAGTCCATGGCGGTTGTGGATCATTGATATGATCACTAAACGCAGGGGCAATTCGTAAATCGAAATGTTCTTCAATTGCTTTTGATAAATCATCTGAGTCTTTTATTTTATTCCACAAGGTATCATTTTGTGTTTTTGGATCATATTGGAACATATTGATGTGACGAATCGTATCCTCACATTGGTATACAAGTTCCATCAGGTCTAGGGTAGGCGTAGCAGTACTGCCGATATGTTCAACTTTAGGAACCTTGTATTGATCATATTCACTGGCTTTGATCCAATAAAACCAATCAGGATGATCTTTGATTAACTCATTCTCAACTGCGTTTGTGCGAGGAATAATATCAATCATTACGCGCATATCTAAAATATGACACGCTTCAACAAATGCAGTAAATTCCTCATCTAATGTCATGTGATTTTTTGTCAATGGGTCTTTTAAATTAGAGTCTAATTCATTAAAGTTAGAAACTCCATATGGTGAACCTAAATCACCTTTTTTATCTTTTAGACTATATTTTGAGATGGGCAACATATATATAACAGTGATTCCCATTTTTTGTAGGAGGGGTAATAGACTCAACATTTTTACAAAACTTCCTGTTTCTGGCATATGGTAAATATTGTCTTCGTCCAAGGTGCCACTACGATCACTATCCCATGAAGCAGAAGTCCGAATCATTGTCGAATAGACAACTGCTTTTTTAATCCAATCGCCGCCTAGGTAGTTTGCTTCGGGGAGTGAGTTTTGCGTATTTAAACTGATAGAAATCTGATAGTCATTTGATTTATTTTTACGTGGTAAAATATAGTCTCTTATCACCGATGCATAGAAATCATAAGGGTCTACGAGTATTTCATTCGTGTTTAATTTGATAAATTTATTTGGGTCATAATTAAAAGAATTCCAGATGTCTGGAACGGTATAATTATAGATTTGAGAATCGTTGTTTTTCTCTAATATTGTTAGTAATTTTTCAAGTTTTAATGTATCCATGATATCATCCTCACTTATTCATATTATATTATAAACCATCGGTAAAAGATATGATAATTCTAAAAGATGAAAACGCTACCGCGAATTTGTGTTTCCCTATGCTTTTATATGATTTTCGTGTATAATGTGTTTTGGTAGAGGTGATTATTATGAAAAAACCAGTAATTTTAATTGTCATGGACGGCTTTGGTCTGAGTGATAATTTGAATGGAAATGCTGTAAAAAAAGCAAATACTCCCAATCTAGATTTATTAATGAAAGAATTTCCGCATTCGAATTTGAGAGCTAGCGGATTAGATGTTGGGCTTCCTGAAGGACAAATGGGAAATAGTGAAGTTGGACACTTAAATTTAGGTGCAGGAAGAGTAGTTTATCAATCATTAACAAGAATTAACAAATCAATTAAAGATGGGGACTTTTTTGAAAACAAAGCATATTTAGCAGCAATCAAAAACGTCAACGACCATGACTCAGCGTTACATATTTTTGGTTTATTAAGCGATGGCGGTGTCCATTCGCATATTGAACACATTAAAGCTTTTGTAAGACTTGCAAAAGATAATAATGTTAAAGAATTTTATGTTCATGCATTTTTAGATGGACGCGATGTACCTCCCGATTCAGCTATTAGTTATGTCGAGGAATTAGAAGCGTATATGAACGAACTTCAATATGGTAAGATCGCAAGTGTTTCGGGAAGATATTATGCGATGGATCGTGATAAAAATTGGGATCGTATTCAATTGGCATATGATGTTATTACTCAGGCAAAGGGTCCTCATTCTGATTCTGCTTCTGAAGGAATCAAAGCATCTTATGAGAAACAAGAAATGGATGAATTTGTGTTTCCGTTCAATGTCGTTAAAGAAGGTATTGTGAAAGACAATGATAGTGTTATCTTCGCAAACTTTAGACCTGATCGTGCGATTGAAATAGGGACAGCAATATCGAATCCTACAAAAAGTGGTGTTGATTATAGTGCTGGGCCAACAAAAGTATTCTTTGTTAGCACCATGCTTTATAGTGAAAATGTCTTAGGTGAACTTGCTTATCCATTACAACGCTTAGAACATATGTATGGTGATGTCATTGCTGATGCAGGACTACATCAATTGCGTATTGCGGAAACAGAAAAATATGCTCACGTTACATTCTTTTTTGATGGTGGCGAAGACAAACAAATCAAAAATAGTGATCGTGTATTAATTAATAGTCCAAAAGTAGCAACATATGATTTACAACCTGAAATGAGTGCCTACGAAGTTACCGATAAATTATTGGAGCAAATAGAACTGAACACTCATGACACAATTATATTGAATTTTGCAAACTGTGATATGGTTGGGCATACTGGTGTTATACCAGCAGCTGTCAAAGCCGTTGAAACTGTCGATGAATGCGTTGGGAAAGTTGTTGACGCTATTTTAGACAAAGGTGGCGTTGCGATTATTACTGCCGATCACGGAAACGCTGAGAAAATGTTAGATGAGCAAGGTAATCCATTTACAGCTCATACAATAAATTTGGTTCCAATCATTATCACAAAAAAAGATATTAAAATCCGAGAAGGTGGAATTCTTGCTGATATTGCTCCAACAATGCTGCAATTATTACATGTTGAACAGCCTCAAGAAATGACAGGGAAAAGCCTAATTATCAAATAAATTAACAAAACGACCTCGAAAAAGGTCGTTTTTTTTAAGATATTGTTTTTATTTGCTGAAAGTGTTTTCATTTAGGGAATATTATTTGTTTTCTAAACTTTTGTGGTCTATAATAATGGTGTATGAAATAGATAAATTTTATAAAGGAGATGTTTTTAAAATGCCATATATTACAGATGTATATGCAAGAGAAGTATTAGACTCTCGTGGAAATCCAACTATTGAAGTTGAGGTTTATACTGAATCAGGTGCTTTTGGTCGTGCCATGGTACCAAGTGGTGCTTCAACTGGTGAACATGAAGCAGTAGAATTACGTGATGGAGTAAAATCAAGATACTTGGGTAAAGGTGTTGAAACGGCAGTTAACAATGTTAACGAAGAAATCGCACCAGAAGTTATCGGTATGGATGTTACTCAACAAGTTTTAATCGATCAAATGATGATTGACTTAGACGGGACACCAAACAAAGGTAAACTTGGAGCTAATGCAATATTAGGAGTTAGTATGGCTGTGGCGAGAGCTGCTGCTGATTTTGTAGGACTACCATTATACTTATACTTAGGTGGATTCAATGCCAAAGAATTACCTACACCAATGATGAATATCATCAATGGTGGATCACACGCAGATAATAATGTTGACTTCCAAGAATTCATGGTTATGCCTGTTGGTGCTCCAACGTTTAAAGAAGCTTTACGTATGGGGGCAGAAGTATTCCATGCTTTAAAAGCTGTTTTAAAAGGAAAAGGATATAATACTTCAGTTGGTGATGAAGGTGGATTTGCACCGAATTTAGGATCAAATGAAGAAGCACTAGAAGTGATTATGGAAGCAATCAAAAAAGCTGGATATGTACCAGGTAAAGACATTATGTTAGCAATGGACGTTGCTTCAAGCGAATTCTACAATAAAGAAAAAGGTGTTTATGTTTTAGCTGGTGAAGGTGGAAAAGAATTGAACTCTACTGAACTTGCTGATTTCTACGTTGAATTAGTAAGTAAATACCCAATTATCTCAATTGAAGATGGACTGGATGAAAATGATTGGGCTGGATGGAAAGTTTTAACTGATAAACTGGGTAAAAAGATTCAATTAGTTGGTGATGATTTATTCGTTACAAACACAGAACGTTTAAGCAGAGGAATCGAAGAAGGTATCGCAAATAGTATCTTAATTAAAGTAAACCAAATTGGTACTTTAACTGAAACATTCCAAGCAATTGAAATGGCGAAAAAAGCTGGTTACACAGCTGTTGTATCACACAGAAGTGGTGAAACAGAAGATTCAAGTATTGCTGATATCGCTGTTGCTACAAATGCAGGACAAATTAAAACTGGTTCATTATCAAGAACAGATCGTATTGCAAAATACAATCAATTATTGAGAATTGAAGATGAATTAGGTCAAACTGCTGTATATAACGGTTTGAAGTCATTCTATAATATTAAATAATGGAAAAAGCGACAATGTCGCTTTTTTTTTATTGCTTTTTAATTCTATTTTTGATATTATTATTGTGTTATACACAGTATGACATTTTTTCATTTTTTGTTACAACTCTTTTTTTGAAAAGCATATGAATAAGAGTAGTACAACTTAGATTATTTCTTGGAGGATAAATCGATGAACCAGTTTGTATTAAAAAACCGAAATTACTTATTATTATTTGTAGGAAGTGTTGTTTCAAATTTAGGGACAGCGATGTATAACTTTGCTATCAGCCTCTATATTTTAAAAATTACTGATGGAAATGCGATTGCAGCAGGAATATACATGATGTTTGGGGGTATTATCTTTTTCGCATTAACACCTTTCGCAGGAGCACTTGTTGATCGTTTAGATAAAGTAAGAGTTGTATATGTGACAGATCTCATAAATGGATTTGTTATCTTTGTTGCAGGAGTTGCCATTTTCTCTGGTGTGGGAACTACAACAATTATAATTATTCTGTATCTTTGCAGTCTGGTATTAGGTATTAATAGTTCTTTATTTAATCCGGCAGCGCGTAGTCTTCCAGCTCATATATTAGAAGAAGATCAACTGCAACAAAGTCAATCATTACAACAGGGAATGTATGCTTTGTATTCAATCCTTGGAGCTGTTTTCGGTGGGATTATGTATACATTTGTTTCTATTGAATGGATTTTTATTATTAATGGTGTATCATTTATTTTGTCAGGTATTAGTGAGATGTTTATTAATATATCAACCGCACCTGATGAGGAACATACAATTACGTTCAAAGGAACATTACTTGATATTAAAAATGGTGTTTCTTATGTATTGAAATTTAAAGCGATTTTATCATTGGTATTGATTGCATCATTATTGAATTTCTTTACAGTACCTGTAATTGTAAATGGATTACCGTATCTGTTTGAAGTGGTTTTACAATCACCAGCAATTTACTTTTCCATTATTATGGCGTCTTTTCCTGTTGGGGTTGTCATTTCAAGTTTTATTCTTGGTGTGTCAAAACAAAAAGAGTCTGTCAGTCCAATGATAATCAAAGGGTTATTTGGGATGGCTATAGGTTTCTCAATTATGGGAGCAGCAATATATTTGCATTTAGAAGGAACAATCAATTTCACAATGTTTATGGGTATCTCTGTGTTTGGTGTTGTCTTTACAGGCTTTGCTAACAGTTATATAAACGTTCCTTTTGGTGTTGCAATACTGAAGTCTGTTGATAAAAATATGCTTGGTAGAGTTAGTAGTGTCCTAACAATAATTTCGAATGGTTTAACACCGATTGCGATGGGGTTGGGTGGAGTTGCGATAACGTATTTAGGAATTAATAATTTAGTGTTGTTTGCGATTATTGCGATGTTTGCAACCGCAATCATAACAATGAAGAATAAACACATTAGTGAACTATAAATTAAAGCATCCAATGGGTGCTTTTTATTTGCAAGGGATAGATTGATTCTATGGAAAAACACTCTAAATAAATATCCCAAAAATAGTGTGCATTAATTTCTGTAAATCACTATCTTTTTAATCGTTTTTATAATATAATAGAAAAAGCTTGAAGGAGTTGATGATATGGATTTATTTATCTTAATCTTACAATATTTATTATTAGCGTTTATCGTAATCTATGCGACGAGTAAATTAAGTTACTATGTTGATGAATTAGATAAGAAAACCCATATTAGTGGTGCATTAATTGGTGGGGTATTGCTTGCGACTATTACATCTATGCCAGAATTTATTACAAGTATCACATCAACTATGTCTCCCGCAGTTAATGACCCAGGGTTAGCTTTTGGGAATGTGTTTGGGAGTAATATCTTTAATATTGTTATTTTGGCAGTAGCCGATTTATTCTTTGTCAAACAGATGTTTTTCAATCGCGTAAAAACACAACGAACAAGCAATGCGCTTGTGATTGTGATGTATGTTGTCTTTTTACTTCCTCTCTTTATTGGATTGTTTGGTGGCTTTGATTATTCTAATCTCACTGTGTCATTCTTTATGGCATTTAATGCGATTTCGATTGTGATTGTTATTGTCTATATTTTGAGTATTCGCTCAATGGGAAATGACGAAACAGAACAGAGCGAAGAAGTCAGTGAATTATCTTACCAAAAAATTGGTTTGATGTTTGTCCTTTGGAGTTCGGTTGTAATTTTATCAAGTTTCTTTGTTACTCTTGTTGCCAATGATCTTGGGGATGCCTTGCACTTAGGAAGTAGTTTTGCAGGAGCAATCTTCTTAGGGGTTGCGACAAGTCTTCCAGAATTAACTGCTGTTATGACATTAATGAAATTACGTAATTATGAAGCAGCACTTGGAAATATTGTGGGGAGTAACATCTTTAATATGACAATTATTAGCGTTGTGGATATTATAAATGTCAAAGAGGATATTTTTAATACATTATTAGTTGGGACAGAAGCAAGAGAAAATATCTCTTTACTCTTGATTTTAGGACTATTTAACTCTATAATGTTAATGATAGCTTTACTTAGAAAGAACTCACTGAGTAAAATTACTTATATTATACCAAGTGTACTAATCCTTTTGGGTTATCTCGTATACATTGGTCTGAGTCTATAGGAGGATTATTATGTTATTATTAGATTGGATATTACTAATAGTGTCGATGATTTTAATCACACTTGTTGTAATGCAAAGTTCAAAAGATAATGGTGCCAATGCATTTAGTGGTGAAAAAAGCGAATTGTTCAATAATCAAAAACAACGTGGATACGAATTGTTACTAACACGTATTACGTTAGGGACAAGTACTCTTTTTATCTTGCTTTGTATTTTTGCAATCATATCTTAAGGACACAAATATTGTGTTCTTTTTTTTCTTTAAATGAGGTGTACAAATGAAAAAACAAATTAGAGAATATCTTTTAAAACTACCGACCAATAAAGGAACGGTAGAAGAAATAAAAAGTGCCCTACAAATTGAAAGTAGTGCCGATTTTATTGTATTTATGAAACAACTGAATGAGATGATTGATGACGCAGAAATCATTGAAAATGCAAAACATGAATTCGCATTGATTGAACATACAAATTATTTAAAAGGAATCCTAGATTTAAAACAAAAAGGGTTTGGATTTGTGATGCCTGAAGATGTTAGTTTAGATGACGTGTTTGTTCCGAAAGATTCAATTTTTGACGCGATGAATCGTGATTTGGTCTTGGTTCACTTAACAAAACATCGTCAAGGTTTCCGTATGGAAGGTGAAATCAAACGCATTTTAAAACATAACTACACGCATCTAATGGGGTACTTAGTGATGCGTGATGGGCTTGGTGTGCTGATTCCTGATGATAAAACGATTCATCAAGATGTTATTGTTAAACATCAAAATTTACATAATGCCAAGAAAAATGATATTGTCCAAGTTCACATTACCAATTATTCTTTTAAAGGAAAAATTGAGGGTGAAGTTGTTCAAATTTTAGGAAATAAGAATCAAGCAGGGATGGATGTTTTAAGTAAGATTATGAAATACAATATCAATCCTGTTTTTCCAGACGAAGTGATTGCTGAAGCAAAACAATTTACTGGGGTATCAAAAGAAGATTTTACGAATCGCCGAGATTTAACAAATGATAAAATCATTACGATTGACGGGGATGATTCGAAAGATTTTGATGATGCAGTTATTGTTTATAAAAAAGAAAACGGGAATTATCATTTAGGAGTTCATATTGCTGATGTTTCTCATTATGTCACAAAAAGTAGTGTCTTAGATCAAGAAGCGTACCTTCGTGGTACTAGTGTATATCTGCCTGGACGCGTGGTTCCTATGCTTCCAGAAAACTTATCAAATGGAATATGTAGTTTAGTTCCTGGTGAAGAGCGCTTAACAGTTTCTTGTGATATGGAAATTGATCAAACTGGTAAAGTTGTTAAATATGAAATTTTTCCAAGTGTCATTAAAAGTGCAGCGCGGATGACGTATTCTAAAATTAATAAAATCTTTATGGGTGACGTTGCCTTAAGTGAAGAATACGTTGACTTTGTTGAAATGTTTTATGATATGAGAAATCTCGCTAAAATCTTGAAGAAGAAACGTGAGGTACAAGGAAGTATTAATTTTGAAAGTGATGAAAGTTATATTACACTTGATGATAATGGCAAAGCAGTAGATATTAGACTGCGTGATCGTGGTGTCAGTGAGAACATTATAGAAGAGTTTATGCTAAAGGCGAACCAAGTTGTCAGTGAACACGTTTTCTGGTTGAACTTGCCGTTTATCTATCGGATTCACGATAAACCAAAAGAAGAGAAATTACAACGATTACTCCGTATGGCAAATGCTTTGGGATTCCATATCAAAGCAAAATCGGAAATCAGTCATTTAGAACTTCAAAAGTTATTGGATAATGTTAGTGGTACTGATAGTGAAAAAGGTATTAATTTATTGGTGTTACGCAGTATGCAGAAAGCAATCTATAGTGAAGTGAATTTAGGACATTACGGATTAAACTTCAAGTATTATACCCACTTCACTTCACCTATCAGACGCTATCCGGATTTGATTGTACATCGCTTATTACGTGAATACTTATTTGAACCGACCAAATCAACAAAAGTCATTGAGTACTATAGTGAACACATGAAGGACATTGCAGCTAAAGCAAGTGAAACAGAACGTAACGCAATGCTTTGTGAACGCGAAGTTGTCGATATGAAAAAAGCTGAATACATTACCCAGTTTATAAATCAAGAATTTGATGGTATAATTAATAGTGTTACTAGCTTTGGACTGTACGTAACATTAGATAATACTGTCGAAGGACTTGTTCACATTAAAGAATTGGATGATTACTATCATTATGATGAAGATTTAATGATGTTAGTTGGTGAACGTAAAAAACATATTTATCGTGTTGGAGATCATGTCAAAGTTAAAGTTACCAATACCAATATCCCAGAAGGGGAAGTTGACTTTAAAATGGTAAAATAGGAGGTGATTATATGAAAAACATCGCAACGAATAAGAAAGCATCACATGACTATTTCATTCTGGATACATATGAATGTGGGATTGTTTTAAAAGGAACAGAAATCAAATCAGTTCGTGCAAATAAAGTGAATATTTCCGATGCGTATGCGTTGATTAGAAATGGCGAGATGTTTGTTATCAATATGCATATTTCTAAATATAATCACGGAAATCTCTTTAATCATGAAGAAACACGTACTCGAAAATTGTTGCTTCATAAGAAACAAATTATTAAGCTAGAAAGCAAAGTGAATCAAGATTCACTAACCTTAATTCCCACAAAGGTATATATGGAACAAGGGTTATGCAAGGTTGAAATTGCCTTAGCAAAAGGTAAAAAGCAATATGATAAACGCCAATCATTAAAAGAAAAAGATGCATCAAGAAGAATGGATAAGGTATTGAAAAATCAATATTAAGGAGTGATTTGATGGCGACAGAAAATATTATCATCTTAATAGTAGGGTTATTTACATTGGTTGTTGGGATTACTAAGATTGGGTTTCAAACACGTAAAGCCCAGCGCTTAATTCGTTTAACTGGTGAAGCTGGAGCGAGAATTATTTACTTCGTTATTGGAATTGCACTGATCGTCTTAGCATTTGTTTTATAGTTGTCTTAATATAAAAAACATGTTATAATAATGCTGCATTAAAAACAGTAACAAATGGGGTTGTTTCTGGATTCGACAGAGTAGTTAGAGCTTGATAAGCATGTCAGTGTTGTGACTGTAAAAACACTAGGTTAAATATAACCGGAAATCAAAATTACGCTTACGCAGCTTAAGAAATAAGCGCGTTCTCACCTTTTACTAGCCTAGTAGTTTAGGGTTTGAGATCAGCTATCTAGGATATATCTTTTTCGTGCAGTCATAACGAACTAGATGAATCTAATAGGACTCGCGGATAACTTGGTGGTTCGTTACTTGGTTATTCGTTAAAACAATTAGCGAACTAAACATGTAGAAAGTTAAGTTTCGGTTATTTTGGACAGGGGTTCAAATCCCCTCAACTCCACCAATAGTACCCTAGTCCGAGGAATTTAATGGCTATGTATAGCTGTGTATAGATTCCTCGGTTTTTGTTTGGAATAAAAAGATACACAAATTTAGCACTTTTTCATGTGCTTTTTCACTTGATTATAGTTGCAATAGGGTTGAATTGAATTTCCGACACTCTGAACCCCTGTCCGAAACCTAACAAATAACTCTGATTGAATCAGTCTGTATTTTAATAAAAAAAAGTCTCTTTACAATTTGTAAAGAGCTATTTTTTAGTTGTGATAAAATTCTCCTGTTTCGTTGAATATTCTTAACCTACTTCTTAAAAAACTATCTAGAGGTTGTTTTGAATATAGTACTTCTATAAGTTCCTTAACTGTAATACAAATAAATTTAACTTCAGGTAGCATAATATGAATAGCATCTTTATTATCATTTAACTCAGATAATGTAACAAATAAACCTCTACTATACCTTCTAATTTTATTGTTGAACAAAACTAGTTCACTAGTAGGTATTTTTCCAGAAGTATATTTTGCCTCTATTAAGTATGTCTCATTATCTAATAAGAAACTCCCGTCAATTTGCTCCATTGTCATATTAACCCGAAATGAACCTT